>NZ_WJID01000057.1:0-45762 GCF_010994055.1 Gracilibacillus thailandensis
CCACGGAAAGCGGAGTATTCTGCCGGAGCGTATGTGAGCGTTCATCATTAATCATAATGGGAGAAAGCCTCATTTTTTCTCCTTTCATTACTTCGTAGTTTATATCTAAGTCGAATTAATAAGAAAGTTGTTTGTGAATAATTGATTTCATAAAAAGTTATGCACATGTGGATAATATATAGCGACGATAAATTTTAAATCTGAGTGTGGATATCTTTTCAAGTGATATAGTTTTGTGCTATTCTAATAAGTTAGTGACACTAAATGAAATAAATAGCCAATTGATATAGAAAAAGTTAGAATAATGGGGGTGAAGAAGTGGAAAAAGATACAATAGCAGCGATTTCGACACCGATCGGAGAAGGGGCGATCGCAATTGTTCGATTGAGTGGTGAAGACGCAATTGCCATTAGCAATAAATTATTTGAGGGAAAAGATCTCGAAAAAGTAGAATCCCATACGATACATTACGGAAAAATGATCGATACCGAAACGAATGAAATGATGGAAGAAGTAATGGTTACAGTCATGCGTGCCCCAAAAACATTTACGAAGGAAGATGTAGTAGAGATTAACTGTCATGGAGGACTAGCATCTGTTAATCGATTATTAGAACATGTTTTGTTCCATGGTGCACGTTTAGCTGAACCAGGAGAGTTTACCAAACGAGCATTTCTTAATGGACGTATAGATTTATCACAAGCAGAAGCTGTTATGGATTTGATTCGTGCCAAAACAGATAAGGCAATGAATATTGCATTGAAGCAATTAGATGGGAAATTATCGAAACTTGTTCATCAATTACGGCAAAAGTTAATTGAAACGGTAGCACATGTAGAAGTAAATATCGATTATCCAGAGTATGATGACGTTGAAGAAATGTCTCACCAAATGTTACGAAAACAAACAGAAGATGTATATCAGGAAGTAGAACGGTTATTAAGTATGGCGAAACAGGGAAAAATCTTACGGGAAGGTATTGCAACTGCAATTATTGGTCGTCCAAACGTAGGAAAATCCTCTTTGCTCAATGCATTTGTACAGGAAACGAAAGCAATTGTAACAGATATTCCAGGTACAACGAGAGATGTGATTGAGGAATATGTCAATGTCCGCGGTATTCCGTTACGATTAGTTGACACAGCGGGAATTCGCGAAACAGAGGATATTGTCGAGCGAATCGGAGTGGAACGTTCTCGGCAAGCATTAAAGGAATCGGATCTAATTTTATTAGTGTTGAATTATGGTGAGGAACTAACTGAGGAAGACCGTAACCTGTTTAAAGCGGTAGAAGGATTAGAATATATTGTGATTGTCAATAAGACAGACTTGGATCAAAAGTTAGACTTGGATGAAGTAAGGCAATTAGCCGGTGATCAAAAAGTGATAACGACTGCATTAATTGAAGATAAAGGTATGGATGATTTAGAAGAAGCAATTGCAGATACCTTCTTTGCGGGAGATTTGGAAAGTGGTGATTTAACGTATGTTTCGAATGTCCGCCATATTCAGTTATTACAACAAACTTTAAAGGCTCTAGAAGATGCAATGGGAGCGATGGATGCAGATATGCCAATTGACCTGGTACAAATTGATGTGACAAGAGCTTGGGAATTATTGGGTGAGATTGTAGGAGATACGATGCAGGACAGTCTGATTGATCAACTGTTTTCACAGTTCTGTTTAGGAAAATAAATATTGATAAAAAGGAGGATCAGCGATGTCAACTTATGAAGCTGGTCATTATGATGTGATCGTCATCGGAGCAGGACATGCAGGGGTAGAGGCTGCTTATGCTGCTGCCAAACGTGGAGCGAAAACATTAATATTAACATTGAACTTAGATATGATCGCATTTATGCCTTGTAATCCGTCCATCGGCGGACCTGCCAAAGGTATCGTCGTTCGTGAAATTGATGCATTGGGCGGTTTAATGGGTAAAGTAATCGATAAAACATACATTCAAATGAGAATGCTTAATACAGGGAAAGGACCTGCTGTTCGGGCATTACGTGCACAAGCAGATAAACCTTTATATATCCAAGAAATGAAAAAGACATTAGAACAAGAACCAAATTTAACTCTTCGTCAAGGAATGGTAGAAAAATTAGTTGTCGAAGATGATCAAGTTAAAGGGGTTATCACAGAGACGAAAGCATTATATCGTGCTGAATCAGTTATTATTACAACGGGTACGTTTATGCGTGGACGTGTCATCATTGGTGATATTTCTTATGAAAGTGGGCCTAATAACCAGCGAGCAAGCGTAAAATTAGCAGAAAACTTGGAAGAGCTAGGGTTTGATCTAGTTCGATTTAAAACAGGTACACCACCAAGAGTAAATAATCATTCGATTAATTACGATAAAACAGAAATTCAGCCAGGGGATGACCATCCACAACATTTTTCCTACGAGACAACGGAGGAAATTTTGGATCAAATTCCATGCTGGTTAACCTATACAAATGAAAAAACGCATGAGATTATTAATGAAAATCTAGGATTATCAGCGATGTATTCCGGTATGATTAAAGGAACAGGACCGCGTTATTGTCCATCTATTGAGGATAAAATTGTCCGCTTCCATGATAAACCACGTCATCAAATTTTCTTAGAGCCAGAGGGTCGTCATACGGATGAAGTGTATGTCCAAGGTTTATCAACCTCATTACCTGAATACGTACAACGCGATATTTTACGCAGTATTCCAGGGTTAGAAGAAGCGGATATTATGCGTGCCGGCTATGCAATTGAATACGATTCTGTCGTGCCAACACAATTGTGGCCGACACTTGAAGTGAAAGATGTGGAAGGTTTGTTCACTGCGGGTCAAATTAATGGGACATCTGGATATGAAGAAGCAGCAGGTCAAGGTTTAATGGCTGGAATTAACGCAGCAGCTAAAGCATTGAACAAAGACCCATTAATCTTAGATAGATCTCAGGCGTATATTGGTGTATTAATCGATGATCTTGTGACAAAAGGCACCAATGAACCTTATCGACTGTTAACGTCACGCGCAGAATACCGTTTATTACTACGTCATGATAATGCGGATTTACGCTTAACCGAGATAGGTCATCAAATGGGCTTGATTTCCGATGAGCGCTTTGCACGTTTCGAAGAGAAAAAACAGTTAATTGAAGAAGAAAAAGAGCGATTAAGCAATATTCGGTTAAAACCAACGGAAGAATTACAAAAGTTGATGGAGTCTGTCGGTGGCACGAGGCTAAAAGATGGCATTCTTGCTTATGATTTAATGAAGCGACCAGAAGTAACGTATGATGTGATTGAACAAGTAGCTCCACCTGAAAAAGAATTAGCGGCTGATATCAAAGAACAAGTCGAAATTCAAATTAAATATCAAGGTTATATCGCAAAATCAAACCAACAAGTCGAGCGCATGAAAAAAATGGAAAATAAATTAATCCCAGATGATATTGATTATGATGCGATTAGCGGTATTGCTACGGAAGCAAGAGAAAAATTAAAACAAGTTCGTCCGTTATCTGTAGCACAAGCATCAAGAATATCAGGGGTTAACCCAGCTGATATTTCCATTCTGTTAGTGTATATTGAACAAGGGAATGTAGCAAAAGTATCGAACGAATAGAGGAGTGGCAAGATGAATCTTTCGTCCTTTCAAGAACATTTAAAAAACGAAGGTATTGAGATCACCGAAAAACAATTACAGCAATTTGAGAAATATTTCCACATACTGGTGGAGTGGAATGAAAAAATGAATTTAACAGCGATCACAGATAAAGAAGAAGTCTACGCCAAACACTTTTATGATTCGATTACAGCTGCATTCTATTTTGATTTCACAAATGAGTTTCATTTATGTGATGTGGGTGCTGGAGCAGGTTTCCCTAGTATTCCACTCAAAATACTTTTTCCGCAAATCAATGTTACCATTGTCGATTCATTGAAGAAGCGGATCACATTTTTAAATCATTTAGCCACAGAACTAGAACTTGAAGGTGTGAGTTTTTACCATGATCGAGCTGAATTATTCGGTATAAATGAGAAGTTTAGACATAAATTTGATGTAGTGATGGCTCGTGCCGTTGCAAGGACTTCTGTTTTGTCTGAACTTTGCCTGCCACTTTTACGAACAAATGGTACGTTTATTGCGATGAAAGGTTCTAATGTGGAGGAAGAACTTTCCGATGCCGAAGATGCTATCGAACTGCTTGGTGGAAAATTACAACGTGTTGAACATTTTTCATTACCAGAAAATAACGGCGAAAGAAATATCGTCATTATTGACAAAAAACGTAAAACACCAAAGAAATTCCCGCGAAAACCAGGTGTGCCTAATAAAAATCCATTATAATTGATATTTTTATCAAAAATAAGTCATATTTTTTATCGCTTTTTGATTTTTTATGATAAAATAAGAGTAACAGATTACTAGTTATGTTCCACGTGAAACATTTGGGATATAAAACGGCTTCTATGACTTGCTTAAATTCTAGTTTTAAGCAAGTTTTCCCTTTTATTTAATTGATAAATAGGGAAAAAAGTATTCGCTCTCATATTATTTGAATTTTGTTTAAGCAGAAAAAAGGTGGTGTTGATTATGTTACACCCATTTGGTCGTATTTTTGGATTAGGTGATAAGGTGGATGAAGAATTAATAGAGGACCAGGAAAGCTATCAGGATGAAGTAGTTTTTATTGATGTTGATGCTATTGAAGCAAATCGCTACCAGCCTAGATCCATATTTAATGAAGAAAAAATCAAAGAATTAGCACAAACCCTACATACACATGGTATGATCCAGCCGATTGTCGTGCGGTCTCTTGATGAAGAAGAGGAAAAATATGAAATAATTGCAGGGGAAAGACGTTGGCGAGCAGCAAAAAGCCTGAATTGGGAAAAGGTTCCTGCAATTATCCGCGAGATGACAGATAAAGAGACGGCATCGGTAGCATTAATTGAAAACTTGCAACGCGAGGAACTTACAGTAATCGAAGAAGCGGTCGCGTATGAGAAATTGATCGAGATGCATGAATTAACACAAGAAGCGTTAGCCCAACGCTTAGGGAAAAGCCAATCGACAATAGCAAATAAAATGCGCTTATTGAAATTGCCAGAACCAGTGCAACAAGCTATTTTACAGAAGACAATTACAGAGAGGCATGCTCGTGCATTGATCGCTTTAAAGAGTGAAGAACTTCAACTGAAAATTTTACAACAGATTATAGACCGAGATTTAAATGTCAAACAAACAGAGGCACAAATAGAACGAATGTTATCTGATAAGAAAAAGCCTGCCAAAAAGCCTCGATTAAAAGGTGTTAACAAAGATATGAGAATTGCCATGAACACGATCAGGCAATCGTTAGACATGGTATCGGACACCGGAATCGATTTAGAGACTGATGAACAGGATCATGATGACTTTTATCAGATTACGATCAAAATTCCTAAGAAAAAATGATTACATGATGACCCATCTTTATAAGTTAGGAAGATGGGTTGTTTTTTGGCAAGATAGTAGGAATTTTCAGGTTTATAAATTGTACCATTTTGACTAAAAATGCTAAAAATCAAAAAAAATTTATTTATAATAGAATATTAGTGATAGAATAAGAGAAAAGATGCAAGAGGTAGGTGACACCATGGGTAAAGTAATAGCCGTTGCAAACCAAAAAGGTGGCGTCGGCAAAACGACTTCTTCTGTTAATTTAAGTGCATGTTTAGCACATCTTAATAAAAGAATATTAATTGTTGATATAGATCCTCAAGGTAATTCAACGAGTGGGGTAGGGATTAATAAAGCAGATGTAAGTCATTGTATATATGACGTGTTAGTAGAGGATATTGAAACGAAACAAGTATGTTTACAAACAGATATCGAAAACTTAGAAATAATACCTGCAACCATTCAGCTAGCTGGAGCTGAAATAGAATTAGTTTCTACTATTTCACGTGAAGTTCGCTTGAAGAAGGCTATTGATAGTATTAAGGATGATTATGATTATATTATCATTGATTGTCCTCCTTCACTAGGGTTGTTAACAATCAATGCCTTAACAGCTTCAGATACTGTATTAATTCCGGTTCAATGTGAGTATTATGCATTAGAAGGATTAAGTCAGTTATTGAACACGATTCGGTTAGTGCAAAAACATTTAAATAAAGAACTGATGATAGAAGGAGTTCTTTTAACCATGTTAGATGCTAGAACGAATCTGGGATTGCAAGTAATAGATGAAGTGAAAAAGTACTTTCAAGATAAAGTCTATAACACGGTGGTACCTCGTAATATTCGTTTAGGTGAAGCGCCAAGTCATGGACAACCAATCATATCATACGACTCTAAATCAAGAGGAGCAGAGGTTTACCTTGATTTAGCAAAGGAAGTGATTGCTGGTGGCTAGAGGATTAGGTAAGGGGTTAGATGCATTTTTTCCAGAAATAGAAGAAAAAGATTCTGACAAGATTGAAGAGGTAGAACTGAGTAAGTGCCGGCCAAACCCGTATCAACCACGAAAAGTATTTGAAGCGGATGCGATCGAGGAATTAAAAGAATCTGTTTTACAACATGGTATCTTACAACCTTTGATAGTAAGAAAGAGCATTAGAGGATACGAAATTGTTGTAGGTGAGAGAAGGTTTAGAGCGGCTAAAGAAGCAAATTTAGACACAATACCTGTTATTATTAAAGATTTAACAGATGAACAAATGATGGAGTTAGCGTTATTAGAAAATATTCAGCGTGAGGATTTAACTCCAATTGAAGAAGCAACTGCATATGATCGTTTAATTAATGAATTAGGTACAACACAGGATCAACTTGCTAAGCGATTAGGGAAAAGCAGATCACATATCGCGAACCTGGTAAGACTTCTCAGTTTGCCAGAAGAGGTTATTGCCCAAATCAACCACGGAGCACTTTCCATGGGACATGGAAGAGCTTTATTAGGTTTAAAAGATAAAAATAAAATCAAACCAGTAGTGAAACGAATTACGAAAGAGAGATTAAATGTTCGCCAAGTAGAAGCATTAATAAACGAACTTAATAATCAGCAACCGAAGAAAAAGAAAAAACCAAAGAAGGATATTTTTATTACCGAAAAGGAAAATCATTTGAAAGAGTACTTTGGAACGAATGTAAAGATTAACAAAGGAAAAAGAAAAGGTAAAATTGAAATAGAATTCTTTTCGGAAGAAGACTTAAACCGTATTTTAGATAAGATAGAATAATACTTGGTCTGATTGTTTGCGGGTGCGAATGATCAGGCTTTTTCATGTGAAACTATGTTACAGGTGAAGGTGGATGCATAATGGCTTTATTAGGAACATTAGTAAATGGTTTATGTATAATTATTGGCACCATTATTGGTCTTGTTTTTTCTAATATCCCAGAAAGAATTAAAAACACTGCTTTACAAGGAATTGGTTTAGTAGTAGCACTGATTGGTATTCAAATGGCGATTCAAGCAGATAATATTATCTTAATTTTGCTAAGTTTATTACTCGGATCTATTATTGGTGCAGGCGTACATTTGGAAGATAAATTAAATATCCTTGGGCAAAAACTAGAAGGTAAGATAAGTAAGGATGGTAATGGGAATTTAACAGAAGGGTTTATAACGGCTTCTTTAATCTTTGTCATTGGAGCAATGAGCATTGTCGGTGCATTGGATGGTGGACTGAGAGGGGATCATGAAGTCTTATATACGAAAGCGTTCTTAGACGGTTTCATGGCAATGGTGTTAACCACAACATTAGGATATGGCGTCATTTTTTCGGTGATACCAGTTATTCTTTATCAAGGCTCGATTGCATTACTAGCGGTACAAATTAATAACTGGCTCCCACAATCTATCTTAGATGGATTTATCAATGAGGTTACTGCAATAGGGGGGTTATTAATATTAGCAATTGGCCTAAATATTCTTAACATCACCAAAATAAAAATAGGAGACTTTCTACCAGCAATTTTTGTATTCATTATTTTTTATTTTAGCTATGGATTTATAGTATTTTAGAATACTGAGAAAGATGCGGACATCTGTTCCGTTATTAGGGTAGTCGCGGACATCTATTCCGCTATTCAGCGAAAATAGTGCTAATGGAAGCCGAAATAAACCAAATAAGGGATTCAATGTCTGCGGACATCGAAAAACAGCTGATTTTCATTCAAATAAAGCAGTAAATGTCCGCTCAGGCAGCTTGTATCTATTTTGTAGCGGACAATCAGTGCGTGGTTAGTGACTGTTAAAGTGAAGGAATTTTTGTTCATACCTTTGTCCTGCGTCGCATATTTTTAATATATCTAAAGCTTTTTTGGAGGCAAAGATATGTGGAAATCGGGTGCGAAGTGGATGTTCTTAATTATAGGAACAATGGTTGGGGCAGGGTATGCTTCAGGCAGAGAATTATGGCAATTTTTTGGTCATGAAAGTGGACTGGCTATTCTTTTATTTACCTTATTCTTTATTGCTTCAGTAGCAATTACAATGAAAGTTGGTTATCAAAACCGAACGTCTAATTATTACGCATTATTGGAGATTATTCTGGGGAAACGTATTGCACGTTTTTATGATATCTTAATTTTCTTCTACCTTATGTCCACCACTGTGATTATGATAGCTGGTAGTGGTGCAACCTTCGAAGCTTTTCAACTTTCCAAATGGATTGGCATACTCTTTATAGTTGTTTTTATTATTATGATTTTTATTAAAGGCATTAAAGGGGTGCTCACTTTTAATGTCATCATACTACCTTTATTAATCATAGGTTTATTATCGATTTTAGTCATTTATTCAATAGATGAACAACTTCCATTCATCATATCGTTAGACCATCAAGCAAACTGGACAGCTGCTTTTACATTTACAGCTTTAAATATCTTGTCCATCATCGCTGTGTTAGGAGCAGTAGGGGAAAAGATTGAATCAAATGGTGAAATAGTGATAGCAAGTGTTGGTAGTGGTTTGATTCTAGGAATTATCTCTTTTTTATATAATAATTCCTTAATTCAGATATCTGAGGTCATTATTTTATATGAAATTCCTTTATTTGCGATACTGAAGAATTATCCTAATTACACGTATATTATAATGTCAATCTTACTGTGGTGTGCTATATTTACCACAGCTATCTCAGGTGTTTTAGGACTGGTAACAAGGCTTGGCCGTTTCTTTAAATATCATTTATGGCAAATTACCATCGTTTTATTAGTCATTCTCACACCGTTAACAACGATTGGCTTTTCGACATTGATTGAATTTCTTTATCCCATTTATGGAATTGTCAATTTATATTTACTTTGTGCTATCTTACTATTTCCTTTTTATAAAAAAATCTAATATAATAGGTATCAGAATATCGTGTAAGATTGAGGTGATAACATGGAGCGCAAGGAATTTCAATTAAATGATGTAGTCGAAATGAAAAAGCCCCATCCATGTGGTGAGAATCGCTGGAAAATTATCCGCATGGGCATGGATATTCGAATTAAGTGTGAAGGATGTGGGCATAGTGTCATGTTACCACGTAAACGATTCGAACAAAAAATGAAACGAGTACTCGAACATCAGGAATGAAATAATTTTCATAAAAATGTTTCACGTGAAACAAAATCTTTTTTTCTAGTATGCTGAAAGGTAATAAATCATTTTTTCAATAGAGGGAAATTGGAAAATCAAGGGGTTAATGCCCTTGATTTTCGTTTTTTAATAACTTGTCATTTTGGAAAAGTATCACTATAATTGGTATGACTGATACGTTCATATGGACGGAATCCTTAAGGAGTGAAAGTTAACATGGCATTAACAGCAGGAATTGTTGGTTTACCTAACGTGGGTAAGTCAACGTTATTTAACGCAATAACACAAGCGGGTGCAGAATCGGCGAACTATCCATTCTGTACGATAGATCCGAATGTAGGAATTGTAGAAGTACCAGATGAAAGATTGCAAAAGCTAACAGAATTAGTAAAACCAAAAAAGACAATCCCTACAGCATTTGAGTTTACTGATATTGCAGGGATTGTTAAAGGAGCGAGTAAAGGGGAAGGACTAGGTAATCAGTTTCTTTCGCATATTCGCCAGGTAGATGCAATTTGTCACGTTGTTCGTTGTTTCCAAGATGAAAATATCACCCATGTATCTGGAAAAGTAGATCCTATTTCCGATATTGAAACCATTAATTTGGAGCTTATTTTAGCCGACTTGGAAACTGTTTCAAAAAGAATTCAACGTGTAGAAAAAATGGCAAAACAGAAAGACAAAGAAGCAATGGCTGAATTTGAAGTGCTTTCGAAGTTAAAGGATGCATTTGAAGAAGAAACACCAGCGCGTGCGGTATCTTTTACAGAAGAGCAACAAAAGCTTGTTAAAGGTTTACACTTATTAACAAGTAAACCGGTATTGTATGTGTCTAATGTAGGCGAAGATGAATTATTAGAAGCAGATAACAATGAATATGTACAGCTTGTAAAAGATTTTGCTGCCAAAGATGAAGCGGAAGTCATTGTGGTAAGTGCCAAGGTAGAGTCTGAGATTGCCGAATTAGACGGAGAAGAAAAAGAAATGTTCCTGGAAGAGTTAGGAATTGCTGAATCAGGACTAGATCAACTGATTAAGGCAACTTATAACTTGCTTGGCTTAGCAACATACTTTACAGCAGGAGAGCAAGAAGTACGAGCATGGACATTTAAAAAAGGAATCAAAGCACCCCAAGCAGCAGGAATTATTCATAGTGACTTTGAAAAAGGATTTATTCGTGCTGAAACAGTTTCTTATGATGATTTAGTCGAAGCAGGTTCTGAACAGGCTGCGAAAGAAAAAGGAAAAGTAAGATTAGAAGGTAAAGATTATTTGGTGAAAGATGGAGATGTGATGCATTTCCGTTTTAACGTATAGCAGGATCACTTGTTACATGCAAAATATTGTTTGCATTAGAGAAAGAAAATTGATATAATATCTTATTGTGAGTAATGAGACTATTACTCCTTGCTCTATTCTCAGAAATAGGGCCGTCAAGACCAAAAGGAGGTGTAAACGGATGAATAAATATGAAATCATGTACATCATCCGCCCAGATATCGAGGAGGAAGCACAAACAGCTCTAATCAAGCGTTTTAACGGTTACCTTACGAATAATGGTGCGGAAATTGAAAAAGTTGAAGAAGTAGGTAAGAAACGTCTTGCTTATGAAATCAACGACTATCGTGATGGATATTATGTAATCATTAACTTTACAGGTGATGAAACAGCTATTAACGAATTCAATCGTCAAGCGAAGTTCTCTGATGACATTTTACGTCACATGGCAATTCGTGAAGATGATCAATAATAAGGAGTGGTTCTGATGTTAAATCGTGTCGTGCTTGTCGGCAGGTTAACGAAAGATCCTGATTTACGTTATACACCAAATGGCGTTGCCGTAGCAAATTTTACCATAGCTTGTAATAGACCTTTTACTAATCAGCAAGGACAACGAGAAGCAGACTTTATTAACTGTGTCACATGGAGAAGGCAAGCGGAAAACCTTGCAAACTACATGGGAAAAGGAAGTCTAATCGGTGTAGATGGTCGTATTCAAACTCGTAGTTTTGATAATCAAGAAGGTCAACGAGTCTTCATGACAGAAGTAATGGCAGAATCGATTCAATTCTTGGAATCTAAGGGTGGATCAACTGGTGGGCAACCTAACGCACAAGGATCTCAAGGATATAATCAAAATCAGAACCAACCGAGTCAAGCAAATCAAAATCAATTTAACCAAAACAATAATAATCAAAATAATCAAGGGAATAACGATGGCGGTAATCCATTCCAGGATAGTGGAGAGCCTATCGATATTTCGGATGATGATTTACCATTTTAAATTAAAGGAGGTTTTTGATTATGGCAGCTCGTCGTGGTCGCGCAAAGCGTCGTAAGGTGTGTTATTTCACAGCGAACGGTATTACACACATCGACTATAAAGATGTTGGTTTATTAAGTCGTTTCGTTTCTGAGCGTGGAAAAATTCTTCCTCGTCGTGTAACTGGAACTTCTGCAAAATATCAACGTAAATTGACTAAGGCAATTAAACGCGCTCGTCAAATGGCGCTTTTACCTTACGTGAATGACTAATAAATGTGTAAGAGCTTGAAGCTATGTGATGCTTCAAGCTCTTTTATTAGGTCGGAAAGGATCAAACTGTGCATTGATTGGCTTTGAGGAACTAAGTGACTTCACCAATCGAACAATCACAATCTATATCGGTCCACTTAATATCAGGAAAACCTATTATGTTTATAGCTCCATTTCTTAGTTATCCCACTAATAACAGAATCTCTGAAGAATAGCTCGACCCTGACATCCACACAAATGTTATACATTCATTTATACTCAGCCTCAACGTTCGTGTTTTGGATCAAGACAAAGCTTCAATAGTAAATTAAATAATAGTGAATACTTAAAAGACGAACAATATCGGTGGATATTTACTTTTTCGTATTGACATTCTCTTTTAATTTGCTATGATAGAGAAAACTTTAATAATGTTCCACATTTTCAAAAGCCAAAGTGTCGAAATTTTCTCAATTCCATTCTATTTATTAAAGTTTAAAAGTGCTATAATAATATTAATTAATAGAAAGTGTATATAAGTGAAGTGTTTCACTTATTCAACAAGCTGGATACTTTTGTACAAGAAATATAATTTTTTTGGAGGGGACAACTGTGACTTTTAAAGTATTAATTAGCGATCCGTTAAGTGAAGATGGAATTAAACCATTACGAGAAGCAGACAATATTCAAGTCGATATTGATACGGGTTTATCTCCTGATGAGTTGACAGAAAAAATTGGGGAATATGATGCCTTATTAGTAAGAAGTCAAACAAAAGTAACGCGAGATATTATTAGCCAAGCATCTAAATTAAAAATTATAGGTCGTGCAGGTGTTGGGGTTGACAATATTGATTTAAGTGCAGCAACGGAATACGGAGTAATTGTCGTAAACGCACCAGATGGTAATACGAATTCTGCAGCTGAACATACGGTTGCGATGCTTATGTCATTAGCAAGAAAGATTCCACAAGCATTTTTAGCATTGAAAAATGGTAAATGGGATCGTAAAACACATGTCGGCGTAGAATTAAAAGGTAAAACACTAGGTGTTGTTGGTATGGGACGTATCGGTGCAGAAGTAGCAGCACGTGCGAAAGGTCAACGAATGAATGTTATTGCTTATGATCCGTTCTTAACAAAAGAAAGAGCAGACAAGCTCGGTGTTGATTTTGGTTCAGTGGAGGACGTCATTGTTGCATCTGACTTCATTACGGTTCATACACCATTAATTAAAGAAACCAAGCATTTGATTAATAAAGATGCTTTCGCAAAAATGAAAGACGGTGTACGTATTATTAACTGTGCTCGTGGTGGTATTATTGATGAGGATGCTTTATATGATGCGATTAAATCTGGTAAAGTAGCGGGAGCAGCTCTTGATGTATTTGAAGAGGAGCCTGCAACAGATCATCGTTTATTAGAGCTTCCAGAAGTTATTGCGACACCTCACTTAGGTGCTAGTACGGTAGAAGCACAGGAAAATGTAGCAATTGATGTTAGTCATGACGTTGTGCGTTACTTAACAGAAGATGTAGCGAAAAACCCAGTTAACTTACCATCTGTACCGAAAGAATTGATGAATAAAATTGAGCCGTATTTCCATCTGTCTGAAAAACTTGGTACATTTTTAACCTATTTAATTCCAGGAGTTATTGAAGAAATTAATATCTCTTATTCAGGAGAATTAACAGAGCTTGAAGTAGCACCATTAACAAGAAATACAATTAAAGGCTTATTGAAACGTCATTTAGGAGACCACGTAAATGATGTCAATGCCTCTTACTTAGCGGAAAAAAGAGGTATTCAAGTTAATGAAAATAAATCTTCTACACCGAGAGGATTTACAAACCTCTTAAAAGTGGAAGTGAAAACAAAAGAAGTGACACGTTCTATCGCAGGTACCTTATTAAATGGTTTAGGCCCACGTATTGTACAAGTAGATGCTTATAGTGTGGACTTAGTACCAGAAGGCGATCTAGTAGTCATTAAGCACAATGACCGTCCAGGGGTAATCGGGAAAGTAGGTAGCCTGCTTGCAGAACGTGGAATTAACATTGCAGCTATGCAAGTAGGTCGTTCAGATGTTGGTGGCGAAGCAATCATGATCTTAACGGTTGATAAATATTTAGAAGACGCAGATGTGGAAGCACTAAATGAATTTGAAGAAATCGAAAAATTGACTGCTATGGAACTGTAATAGATGAGAGCTCTTCGATGTTGAAGAGCTCTTTTTCTGTTGATTTTGTAAAGTTGATAGTAAAATTCAAAAGTTGATAGAGAACTAATCGAAGTTGATAGTAAACCCTTCGAAGTGGAACAGGGGGATGAATATTGTGAAGGTAAGACTTATCCATATGGGGTATTTTGTTACTTTTATTATCCTTTCTTTCGTTAGCAAAATGTCCTCTGAACAGGAAATGGTTTACAATGTTTTGTGACAACAGTTTATACTAGTATATATAATAATTTGGGGAAGGTGGGAGTTGAAAATGAATAACAGTTTGTGGAAAAGTTACGCTTTTTTCATTGTAAATGTGTTTCTTACATTTACATTTATTGCATTTTTTTATTTTTCTTTCACGTCTGCCAATTCTGTCGTTGTTGATTCGCTGTTTGTCCTTATTATCATTTTGTGTATCGCTTCTGTTGGAATGGGGGTTTGGTGTTTTGCTTCCAAATTAGAGAAGGCAAACGTAAAGATTGAAAATGTAACGATTTTTGCTACTATATTAACTTTTGTGAACCTTGTTATTTTTATGCTCTTTTAAAACAATAATTGCATCGCCAAATAAATGAAAGGGTGATATGAGATGAAACGATTCAGTTGGCTTAGTTATTGGTCTATATCGTTGAGTGTTTTGCCTATTATCCTATGCTTCTTAGTGATTTATGGACATATTCCGAGTGGGGACTTCATCGTTTTTCTCGTTTTATTATTCGTTTTAATTGCCATATCTGTTATCTTTGGTGCAATAGCGATTGTGAAACCAAATGAGGGAAATTGGCTCGGTATTTTTGGGATATTGATTGCGCTAGTTTCTGGTGTATTTATTGCTTTCGGTTTGATGATGTCTCAAATGGCATAATCCTCCATATAATAGAAACGAAAGCCCGGGGAGGACTTCCGTTTAATCATTCTTTTTTCACCTAGAAGTAAACAAACATCTAAACTTTCTTCATTTGTATGCCACTCCTATTGTCCATTCGCCTGGGCTTAAGTATCGACCGAGACAATCAAGGAACTTGTCATGCATGGCAAGGACATCGAGTGGAATTGTCGATTAAGCGACTGTCATGCGTATATAACAAGAATCACAAGACCCGTTTCCGGCTTCGTGAACAACCCTACAGTAGTTATAGAGAACACCTTCAAATTCAGAACAAGGCTCTCCAACACCATAAGATAATGTGTTTGAAGAAATTTTTTATAGGGGTGGTGAAAGAACGTGAAAGTTAAAACTACCTTATATGCGATATTAACTTTACTTATGTTAGTCGGTTGTCAAGATGATGAGGATAAAGATCATGTAATAGAAGGAAGGAATGCAAAAAAAATTTCTGTTTTTGAAGGTGTTAGAGGAAAAGGCGATACCCCTATTAAGATCCTAAATGAACAAGAGATACAAGAATTTGAAGATATTGTATACAATATTCCAATGTCAAAAGACGTCAGTGAAGATGAGTTGACCATCACCCATAGTTTTGATCTTAAATATGAAGAAAACCTTTTAGATGGAATTAGTCTAGTGTTAGGAAATGAAAAAGAAAAAAGTTATTTTTTTCATGGTCGTGACTCCTATAGCGAAAGAAGGATATACGAAGTATCACCAGAAGAAACATCAAGATTGAGAGAATTAATTGAAAATTAAATAGAATAAGATTGTTTTTTTAGAAGGATTTCTCTTTTGATATAATGTAAGACAATTAGCCGGCAGTAGTGTTGGGTTCGAATCTTGTAATAATTCCTTAGGTGTACACCTAAGGAATTGGTAAATTTTATGTCATTCAATTCTTCAGAGAGAGGAAATCTCTCTGTCCTTATTATCATTTTGTGTGTCGCTTCTGTTAGAATCGGGTCTTGGTGTCTTGGCTTCTAAAAATCTTTGCTACTATATCTTAATTTCTTTTTGTTACGTATAGCTCTTATTCTGAGATTCCGCTATGATTCAACCGGAAATTTTTGAATCGATGCTGACCTTCTTTTTCTTTATGATTATCCCTTCAAAATCGCAAACAATTCATCAAGATGTTTAATTTGATAAGTAGGCTGTACATCGGTTGGTTGTTTATTTTCTCGATTGATCCACACACTTTGAATCCCTGTCCGGTTGGCACCTAGGATATCTGTCATCAAGTTATCTCCGACCATGATTGCTTCATCTTTAGTCACGCCAGCTGTTTCCAGTGCATGTTCAAATATACTAGGATCAGGCTTTCCTTTGCCAAATCCACCAGAGATAATAATATGATCAAAGTAATCCTTTAGTTCTGGTGTGATCGTTAATTTGGTGTTTTGTAGATCTGGAGAACCGTTTGTTAGCATAACTAGTTGGTAATCGCTCGCCAATTTTTCTAAGACAGAAAATGTTTCTTCATAGACGAATGGATTTTTCTTACGGTTTTCAGGAAATTGTTCTGCTAAGTAAGCACCGTACTCTTCATCTTCTATTCCTAGTTGTTTTAAACCATTTGTCCAAGCATCTTTACGGTAATTAGGCACAATCTCTGCCATTTTTTTAAAATATGTATGATCATCTAAGAAATTTCCCCATAGGCCTTCAAAAGGATTAATCCCGATCATTTGGGTAAACTCATAGGTTTCGTATCCTTGATACAATTTACGAGCTTGAGCGCGTACAGCTTCTTCTAATTGTTCAGGATCGATTCCATATTTTTGCTTTGCTAATTGACAAGTTTCTTCGAATGCGGTTTTGACACTTTTTTTGTCAAACAAAAGTGTATCATCAAGGTCAAAAATAATCGTCTTAATCATCTGGTGCTCCTCCTCTAATCATTCTACATTCATTATAAAGGATTAAGGAAACTAAATCATTAGAAAGTCGATTTAATTTGTCGCAGATATATTGTTCGTATATAATTAATATAGTAAAAGTGTACGATGAAAAAGCACAGCGCTTTCTTGCTGTGCTTTTTCAATCAATTAGAGTAGTAAGGGTGGTTCTCATGGATCAGCAACCAGTAAGGAAAGACTTTTTAATATATGTAGGTAGCTTTTTACTTCTTTTGTTCATTACAATACTTATACCATTTATACAAATGATTACACTCGTTTTGCTACCCATCCCAGTTATATTGCTAATGAAAAATTATCCCATTAAATGGACGATATTAGGCATGCTTATTTTATTATCTTTTTCACTATTTGTTGTGCCTGTATTCTCATTCCCATTAACATTATTAGCTTTGATAAGTGGAGCTATGATTGGATGGTCGATAAAACAAGACCAGCATCCATATGAAACATGGGCGAAAGGTACGGCCGGTTTTGTACTAGGATTGACGCTTATTTACGCTTATATTGAAGTAGTTCTGCAGTTTTCAATTATGAATGCCTTTGAAAATACCGTGGATGATTCCATCCAGATGACAGAGGACTTGTTTCAGGCAATCGGTATGGGGCAACAGGAGTTTGGCGTCATACGACAAGAAATGATGAATATGCTACAGTTACTGCCGGTGATATTAGTAGTTGTTTCCATGGGTTTTGCCATATTAACACAATGGATATGCTATAAAGTAATCAATAAAGTGCAACAAGAACATTATCAATTTCCACCCTTTCGCAGTTTTAACCTGCCAAAAGTGATGTTATGGATATATTTTGTGATGTTACTTATTTCCTTTTTTGCTGAAGCAGACTTTTCTACGATGCCATCTGTTATAATATGGAATGTGTATCATTTAGCAGGAATATTAATGGCTTTACAAGGATTGTCATTCCTGTTCTTTTATACGCATGCGAAGAAGCAGTCCGTTGCATTGCCAGTTATTAGCATCCTTTTCATTATATTTTTTCCGTTTATGGGTCTTTATTTGATGAGAATCTTAGGTATAATTGATTTAGGGTTTGAGTTAAGAAAAAGAATGGCAAAGTAAAGGGACTTTAGTTAGGAGCTGACAACAATGCCAAAAATTAAAGATAAACCAGTTGCAATGGGGAGGCATATCATAGGCATATATGTATTATCCTTTGTACTATTAATCTTTCTCTTTTATTTCCATTGGATTATTGGTGCCGTGATGACAGTTCTGTTTTCTATATCATTGTACTACAGTATCGAACGGGAAAAGCAACTGGTGGACCAAACAGAGGCATATATATCAACACTTTCTTATCGTGTCAAAAAAGTCGGCGAAGAAGCCCTATTAGAAATGCCGATAGGGATTATATTATACGGAGACGATTATCAGATAGAGTGGGCAAATCCTTATATGAATCAGTTTACCGAAACAGATTCATTAATCGGTGATAATCTTGACGTCTTATCGGACGATATTTCTTCTTATTTGAAAGATGATAAGGAAACATTTTGGCTAACGATTGATCAATATGATTTACAAGTATATAACAAGAAAGAAGAGAAATTATTATACTTGTTTGACCGAACGAAACAAACAGAGCTGCACACGCTATACCAGAATGAAAAAACGGTACTAGGTATTATCTTTCTAGATAACTACGAAGAAATAACGCAAAACATGGATGATACAGCTAAAAGTCAAATTAATTCACAGGTTACATCTATTTTAAACAATTGGTCGAATGAACATGAGATCTATTTAAAACGAACATCACAAGAGCGATTTATGGCGGTGATGAATCAGAAGATCTTGGCTGACTTAGAAAAATCGAAATTTGAAATTTTAGATGAAGTTCGTGAATTAATTACCGATAAAAATGTACCATTAACCCTAAGTATTGGAATCGGATTAGGAAGTGAAGGATTACCAGGCTTGGGTGAACTAACACAATCGAGTCTTGACTTAGCGCTTGGCCGAGGTGGAGATCAGGTTGTTATTAAAGATGATAACACTGGAAAAGTTCGTTTTTATGGTGGTAAAACAAACCCAATGGAGAAGCGAACGAGAGTAAGAGCAAGGGTTATTTCTCACGCCTTAAAAGAATTAGTCAAAGAAAGCGACCAAATTTTAGTGATGGGGCATAAAGCTCCTGATATGGATTCGATTGGTGCGTCGATCGGTGTGTTAAAAATAGCACAAGCGAACGATGTAGAAGGGTTCATTGTCTTAGATGAGGATGATATTAATACAGGGGTACAGCGACTAGTAGATGAAATGAAAGACAGCGAGGAATTGTGGTCCCATTTTATTGACCCTGATTCGGCATTAGATATCGTAACGAAAGACACCCTTTTAGTAGTAGTGGATACGCATAAACCTTCCTTGGTACAAGAGGAAAAGTTAGTCCATAAAACAGAACACGTGGTAGTGATTGACCACCATCGTCGAGGCGAAGAGTTTGTTGATCATCCTACACTTGTTTATATGGAACCATATGCATCCTCGACATCAGAACTAGTAACAGAATTGTTGGAATATCAGCCTAGTAAGCTTTCTTTAAATATGTTAGAATCGACAGCATTATTAGCAGGTATTATTGTAGATACGAATAGCTTTACCTTACGAACAGGATCGAGAACTTTTGATGCTGCTTCCTATTTACGATCTAAAGGAGCGGATACCGTATTAGTCCAGAAATTCTTAAAAGAAGATTTGGATATTTACGTCAAACGAAGCAGATTAATTGAAAATACGAATATTTATCGTGGTAATATTGCAATATCTGTAGGGAACTCAAGAGAGAGGTATGGCCCTGTCATTATTGCTCAAGCTGCAGATACCTTGTTAATGATGACTGGAGTTGAGGCGTCCTTTGTGATTTCAGAACGAGAAGATGGCCGTATTGGTATCAGTGCCAGGTCACTTGGAGATGTCAATGTCCAGGTTATTATGGAAAAAATGAATGGTGGCGGTCATTTGACGAACGCTGCTACACAATTAGATGATATGGCAGTAATCGATGCCTATGAATGGTTGAAAGAAATTATAGATGAGTATTATGAGGGAGGAGAAACAGAATGAAAGTCATTTTTACCCAAGATGTAAAAGGTAAAGGAAAAAAAGGGGAAGTTAAAAATGTTTCCGATGGATATGCTCGCAATTACTTGCTGAAAAATAATTTAGCAATCGAGGCAAATCAAGCAAATATGAAGGCACTAAACGCAAAGAAGAATAAAGAGAAGCAATTGGAACAGCAAGAAGTAGAAGAAGCAGAGCAATTAAAAGGAAAATTAGCTAATATAGAAGTGAAAGTAACAGCAAAATCTGGTGAAGGCGGCCGTTTATTTGGTTCGATTACAAGTAAACAAATTGCGGAAACCTTAAAGAAAGATCATCAAATTAAAATGGACAAGCGTAAAATTGAATTAGATCAACCAATTCGTTCATTAGGTTATACAAACGTACCGGTCAAAATCCACCCAGAAGTAACAGGTACGATAAGAGTTCATGTTGTAGAAGCATAACACAATGGGAAGTTTACCTTACTTCCCATTTTCTTAAGTAAAGAACTCGGATCATAGTGATATATGGCGGACATTTAGTACGTTATTTCCTAGAATAATGTTCCATTTTAGGTGTTAGCGGACATATAATCCCTTATTTAACGAAATGAACTGGAAAACAGCCTTATTTTGAATGAATAACGGAATAGATGTCCAATAACATCCTAAAAACGTTCATTTTGTCACGAATAGCGGAATGAATGTCCACTTTTTGTATGAAAGGGGGCAATGAGATGGCGGAAATGATCCAAGGGCGCACACCGCCTCACAATATAGAAGCAGAACAAGCGGTACTTGGTGCCATTTTTCTAGATCCGGATGCTATTTCCAGCGCTTCGGAAATATTAATCCCGGAAGATTTTTATCGTGCAAGTCATCAGCTTATTTACCGCGTGATGTTAGAGCTGTCAGATAAAGGAGAACCGATAGATATTGTCACTGCTACAACAGTTTTGGCGAATAATCAACAGCTAGATGACGTTGGCGGTGTCTCTTATTTAAGTGATTTAGCAAATGCTGTACCTACAGCAGCGAATATTACGTATTATTGCAAAATTGTCGAAGAGAAATCGATCCTCAGAAGACTGATTCGAACAGCAACCGATATTGTAACAGATAGTTATTCGAAAGAAGACGAAGTAGAAGAAGTGTTGAATGAGTCTGAAAAGCGAATATTAGAAGTATCGAATCGAAAGAATGCTTCTTCATTTAAAAATATTAAAGATGTTTTAATGGAAGTCTATGATAATATCGATCTATTGCACAAAAACCAAGGTGAAGTTACCGGTATTGCCACCGGTTTTCGTGACTTAGATCGTATTACATCGGGTTTCCAACGTAATGACCTTATCATTGTTGCTGCAAGACCGTCTGTTGGTAAAACAGCTTTTGCCTTAAATATTGCACAAAATGTAGCGATTAAAACAGAAGAAAATGTCGCTATTTTCAGTTTGGAGATGGGGGCAGATCAGCTGGTATCACGTATGCTCTGTGCAGAAGGTAATATTGATGCGCAGCGTTTAAGAACTGGTACTTTAGAAGAAGAGGACTGGGGAAGATTATCGATGGCAATGGGTAGTTTATCCAATGCTGGTATTTTCATCGATGATACACCTGGTATTAGAGTAAGTGAAATTCGTTCCAAATGCCGTCGTTTAAAACAAGAACACGGCCTCGGGATGATTTTAATTGATTATTTGCAATTAATTCAAGGTAGTGCCGGTTCACAAGAAAACCGTCAACAAGAGGTATCGGAAATCTCTAGATCATTAAAGGGATTAGCGAGGGAATTAAATGTGCCATTAATCGCTTTATCACAGTTATCTCGTGGGGTTGAATCCCGTCAGGATAAGCGACCGATGATGTCCGACTTACGTGAATCAGGGAGTATTGAGCAGGATGCCGATATCGTAGGCTTCTTATACCGTGATGATTACTATGATAAGGAATCTGAAAAACAAAATATTATTGAAATTATTATAGCCAAACAACGTAACGGTCCAGTTGGGAACGTCGAACTAGCCTTTGTAAAAGAATATAATAAATTCGTAGATTTAGATCATCGCTATCAAGACAGCGACATACCACCAGGGTAAGGATATTCCATCCTTATCCTTTTTTATTTAGATAAGCATATAATCCCGGGTACCACCGTATTTTTGAACTATGATAAGTGAAATTTGAGGATAATCCAAGATGTTTTATCTGACATTTGTTGTAGAGCAGATCTTAGCGAAGGCCGTCCACTTCCACTCCTGTGGGAATTGTTTGGTCTGAAAAAGTTAAACCCCACGGAAAGGGAAGTGGACAGCCATAGTGGGGGTAATACGATCGATATATTTCAAAATGGCTATTATAACAAAGCAGATCTACTGAGTCGTCGTTACTCATTGATAGTCTCAAATATTCAGACTGGTTGGTATAGTCTGAATATCCAATGTTCATAATAGAGTATGGGTTTTAGTAATTTGATTTTCACGAACAATAATAATAAAAACATCATAAATGTTCGTAATTAAATTGACATCGCTCGGTAAGATTGGTAGAATTAGTTCGGAATCAATAAATTGATAAGGCGGAGGTGCCGTTTATGTCTTCAGTCGTCGTTGTAGGTACACAATGGGGAGACGAAGGAAAAGGGAAAATTACAGACTTTCTTTCACAAAACGCAGAGGTAGTAGCACGTTATCAAGGTGGAAACAATGCAGGTCATACCATAAAATTTGATGGTATTACATATAAACTACACTTAATACCTTCAGGGATATTCTTTAAAGACAAAACTTGTGTATTAGGTAATGGTATGGTTATCGATCCAAAAGCAATGGTAGAGGAATTAAAATATTTACATGATAAGGATGTTAGCACAGATAATTTACGTATTAGTAATCGTGCACATGTCATCTTGCCATATCACTTAAAATTAGATATTTTGCAGGAAGAAGATAAAGGTGCAAATAAAATCGGTACAACACGCAAAGGAATTGGACCAGCTTATATGGATAAAGCGGCTCGTGTTGGAATACGTATTGCTGATTTATTAGATAAAGATGCTTTCCGTGAAAAATTAGAAAGCAACTTAAAAGAAAAAAATCGCCTTTTCGAAAAAGTATATGAAACAGACAGAATAGAAGTAGAAGATATATTAGATGAGTATTATGAATATGGTCAACAATTGAAAAAATATGTGGCGGATACATCTGTTGTATTAAATGATGCACTAGATGAAGGACGTCGTGTGCTTTTTGAAGGCGCACAAGGGGTTATGCTTGATATTGACCAAGGTACGTATCCTTTTGTTACTTCATCCAACCCAATCGCTGGTGGTGTTACAATTGGTTCAGGTGTAGGTCCTTCGAAAATTGATCATGTAGTGGGTGTCTCCAAAGCCTATACAACTCGTGTTGGAGACGGTCCATTCCCAACAGAATTACATGATGAAATTGGTGATCAAATCCGTGAAGTTGGTAATGAATATGGTACAACAACAGGTCGTCCTCGTCGTGTCGGCTGGTTTGACAGTGTTGTCGTACGCCACGCTCGTCGTGTAAGTGGTATTACCGATTTATCCTTGAACTCGATTGATGTATTAACAGGTATTGAAACATTAAAAATTTGTACAGCTTACAAGTACAAAGGTGAAATCATGGAAGAATTCCCAGCTAGTTTAAAAGTACTGGCTGAATGTGAGCCTGTTTATGAGGAGTTACCAGGATGGACAGAAGACATCACTGGTGTGAAAAGCTTACATGAATTACCGGAAAATGCACGCCATTATTTAGAACGTATTTCCCAGTTAACAGGCATTCCATTGTCCGTTTTCTCTGTAGGACCTGACCGTTCTCAAACAAATGTTGTTAGAAGCGTTTATAGTATTTAACCCAGCATAAGCTTAAAGGTATAAACTCTTTTCACGGATGTGAAGAAGGGTTTATACTTTTTTTATTTGCAAGTATAGCTATACATTGGGAATTATTAAGTACCAAAAATCACTAGCATAAAGTTAAAATGGTACTAAGCATTCAATTAAGTACCAAAAATAGAAAACAAACTGTCAAAATGGTACTTAAAACAGGATTTAGTACCAAGATGAATTTTTTGTACTGTAATTTGGTACTAAATTATTAAACCATATAATACCGCGCGTTAATGGGATAATAATCCGATTTTCTAGCGCGGAGATATGTTGGAGAACAACACTTAGCGAAGGCTAGCTAGATACACGATTTGTCATATTACTCAATAGAGAAAAGAAGGAATCATTCCTAGGCAGATGTTCCTATTGTTACAAGTCATGTAATATTTTGGCTTTTATTATACAGTTTTGTTACATTCTCTTTAAAAATGTTTAATGCTATTCGGTTTTATGGTAGATTGGGTAAGGTAGAAGATTTGAATTAAAGATAAATAGAGATTTAATAGAGTAGTTGGGGTTATAGGAGGAAGTTAGAATGCGATTAAATATGAAAGGGTTCGTGAAACATCTGACGGTTGCTGGTGTTGTGGCATTAGGTCTTACGTCACAAGTTGTTTTAGCGGATGACGAAGAATTAAGCAAAGTCTATCATGTCTATGTAGACGGTGAGCATGTAGGAATTGTAGACAACAAAGACATTGTAGAAGATTATATTGTGGAAACAATCTCTGATCATCAAGATGAGAATGATTTTACATATACCGTAAACGAAGAGATTAACTTTGTTACAGAGACAGTTTTTTCGTCGGAAGCGGATAATCAAGAAGTGTTGGATCATTTAGAGGAAGAATTAACGGTAGCTGTCGAAGCAGAAGCCTTAACGATTGGTGATGAGGTAGTTGGATATTTTGCAGAAAAAGATCTAGCAGAACAAGTCATCCAAGAATATAAAGAAAAATTTGTTAGTGAAGACGTGTTAGAAAAAATAGATAATGATTCAGAACGAGAATCTGAACCACTATCTGTAGGGGAGTCTCATATTATAGACGTTTCACTAACAGAAGAGGTTTCAATAGAAGACAAAAAAATTTCAGAAGATGAAATTTTAACTGTTGAAGAAGGCGTTACATTACTAGAAAAAGGCACACTGGAAAATAAAAAACATGTAGTAGATGATGGAGATGTTCTGGGGAGTATTGCCAGTGAGTACGATCTTTCACTAGATGAGCTACTAGAACTAAACCCAGATTTAACAGAAGATTCTTTAATCAAAATCGGTGATGAATTAAATGTAACAGCATATGAACCTTTTGTAGAAGTAGTTGTCACGGAAGAAAAACTTGATGAAGAAGAAATCGCCTATGAAACAGAAGTAGAAGAATCAGAAGATATGTATAAAGGCGAAGAAGAAGTGAAACAAGAAGGCGAAAACGGGACCGTGGAAAAACATTATCAAATTAAAAAAGTTAATGGTAATACAGTAGACACGGAAGTTTTAGATGAAAATGTAACGAAAGAGCCGACAAATAAAGTGATTGTCAAAGGTACGAAGGTAGTTTCATCTCGCGGTACTGGTGATTTCCACTGGCCAGCAGTCGGAGGTTATATATCAAGCCATCAGGGAGAACGTTGGGGTTCTTTCCATAAGGGAATCGACATTGCTGGTGTAAGTGACCGCTCGATTTTAGCAGCTGATAACGGAAAAGTTACTTCTGCCGGATGGGATGATGGCGGTTATGGTAACAAAGTTGTCATTGACCATAACAACGGTTATCGTACGATTTACGCTCACTTATCATCGATCGACGTTTCTTCTGGTCAAACAGTAGAAAAAGGGCAAAAGATCGGTGTGATGGGGGATACAGGCTTTTCAACAGGCATCCATTTACACTTTGAAGTGTATAAAGACGGTTCATTAGAAAACCCAGCAGACTACTATTAAACACTTATATAACATATACCCAAAATTAGATAGTATCAAACCCTTGTTACCGTAACGTAACAAGGGTTTTTTGCTAATAGAGTAGAATCATTTAGATTAGATATAGTAGCGATAAGACATTTTTGTTAATTTCGGTTAAAATAGAACGTAAGGAAAAATTTAATGGAAAAAGGACGTGCTTTTTATGAGTCAAAAAATATTAGTAGTAGATGACGAAAAGCCAATTGCAGATATATTAAAATTCAACTTAGAAAAAGAAGGCTATGAAGTATTGTGTGCCTATGATGGAGAAGAAGCAATCGAACTCGCGATTAATGAGAACCCTGATTTAATATTGCTCGATATTATGTTACCGAAAAAAGATGGTAATGAAGTATGTCGGGAAGTAAGAAAAACTCATAGCATGCCCATTATCATGCTTACTGCAAAAGATGCAGAGATTGATAAAGTGCTTGGCCTTGAACTTGGAGCAGATGATTATGTAACGAAACCTTTCAGTAACAGAGAGTTAATTGCTAGGGTGAAGGCTAATCTAAGGCGCCTGGAAGTGGAACCTGCCAATCAAAAAAACGAATCCAAAGATATTGCGATCGGTTCGTTGGTGATACATCCGGATGCATATACGGTTACAAGAGATGGCGAATATATAGAGCTTACACATCGAGAATTTGAGTTACTCCATTATCTTGCTCGCCATATTGGTCAAGTAATGACGAGAGAGCATTTGTTAGAGACGGTTTGGGGTTATGACTATTATGGTGATGTAAGAACGGTCGATGTAACAGTAAGAAGGCTGAGAGAGAAAATTGAGGATAATCCGAGTAATCCATTGTGGATCGTAACAAGAAGAGGTGTCGGATATTATTTGCGAAATCCTGAACAGGGGTAATGTTACATGAATAAAGTGAGTTTCTTTCAATCGATTCGGTTAAAAATTATTGTCATACTTAGTTTGTTTATTCTATTGGCGATTCAGGTGATCGGTACGTATTTTGGTCAGAAATTAGAGGAAAATTTAGTGAAGACTCACCAAAGTAATGTGGAAGACCGACTCCAAGTATTAGAGAATAATTTAGAGGATGCTTTTAAAAAAGAACGATCTGAAGATGAAGAGGAACAAACATTACAAGAAGAGGTTAGAGAGATTACAGAGACATACTCCAGTGATATCTTTTCTGAATTGCAAGTGATTGATTCGCAATTTCGGGTCTTAGGTTCAAATAGTTTTGATATGGTTGGGAAGAAAATATCTGGAAACAGTAGTATTCGTCTAGCATTGGTACATGGGCAAGAAGACGATGATATAAGAAGAAATGGACGAGATCGTGTCTATGTGAGAACATTACCAATTACCGATGAGGGTGTGGCTGTCGGTGCAATTTACTCTGAAGCTTCTTTAGAGGGAGTATATGACCAACTACAAGATATTAATGAAATTTTCGTAAATGGAACGATTCTCGCGGTTGTCATATCGATTATTATAGGTATTCTGGTAGCCCGTACGATAACGAAGCCTATCACCGAAATGCGGAAACAAGCGATGGGAATGGCGCGAGGGGATTTCTCCAAGAAAGTAAACGTATATGGTCAAGATGAAATCGGCCAATTAGCAACAACTTTTAATGATATGAATGATCGCTTAAAGCTTGCGAATCAAACAACAGAAGAAGAACGGAGAAAGTTAAGCTCCGTACTTTCCAATATGTCGGATGGAGTTATCGCTACTGACGAAAAAGGAAATATAACCTTAATGAATGACCCGGCAGCACACTTAATTGGTGTGACATTATATGAAGTGAAAGGTCAACCGATCAAAGATATATTACAAATTGAAGATAAAGTCGTAGATGTAAAAGAGTTAGAAGAAGTAGGTACGTTAACGATAGACTTTAGTGATGAAGAACAACTCTTTTTAATTAAAGCGAACTTTTCAATTGTCCAGGACGAAGAAGGGAACTTCATGGGATTAATCACGGTGATTAGTGATGTAACTGAACAAGAGAAGGTAGACAGAGAACGTAAGGAATTTGTCTCCAATGTATCACATGAATTACGAACACCGTTAACAACGATGAGAAGTTATCTAGAAGCATTAACAGATGGCGGTGCATGGGAAGACAAAGAACTAGCGCCACAATTTTTACAAGTTACCCAAAATGAAACGGAGCGAATGATCCGTTTAGTTAATGATTTATTACAATTGTCTAAGATGGATCACAAAGAAAGTGCTATGTACAAGAAGAGAATCGATATTATTCCGGTTTTCAACCATATTTTGGACAGGTTTGAAATGAACAAGACGGAATTAATACATGTAGAGCGTAAAATTCCTGATGAACGTATATTTGTTTGGGTAGACCAAGATAAAATAACGCAGGTAATAGATAATATTATGTCTAATGCTATCAAATATTCTCCAGAAGGTGGAAAAATTACATTCCAAGTTGTGAAAGAGCCTCATCGTCTGCGGATAAGCATTAGTGATCAGGGATTAGGTATTGCAAGAGAGAAAGTGGATAAAATTTTTGAACGCTTTTACCGAGTGGATAAAGCACGGTCAAGAGAATTAGGAGGAACCGGACTAGGTTTGGCTATTTCCAGGGAAATAATCGAAGCACACCACGGGCACATTTGGGCTTCCAGTAAAGAAGGGAAAGGTACTACTATTTATTTCACGCTACCGCTCAGGAAAAGAAAGCGAGGTAGTAGAAAATGAGAATAGATTTTGAGCTCGTTAAAACGGTATTACTTGTTTTCCTAGTGTTACTAAGCTTTTTATTAACATTTGGAATTTGGAGTTATCAAGGGAATTATGAACCATCTACCGGTAATTCCGTAACAGATGCCGAGTTGAATGGATCAGAGGAGACAAAGAAAAATCTAGTGCAGCCGTCGCAAATTGTTATGCATGATGAGGGTTCATTAAAAGGATTTGGCGATAGTGAGGATGAATTAGAAGTATTTCAGAAAATTTCAAAGTGGGCATTGTATGATTTTGAAATCTATTCAAAAAGTGAAGATGTTGAAATAGATGAATCTTCTAATGTGATAGAGCTTGTTTTCCCCACTTCGATTCCTTCTTCCATAATTAGTGAAATGTTTACAACAGATGATAGTATGCCGATTGATAGTACATTTGAGCGTATTTATATATTTGCAGATGAAGATCAAGCCGATTCAAAGATCATATTTAAAAATCGTGATCAAGATGGCATCGATATTGAGGCTAGTGTGCAAAACGTGACAGAGGTTGTGGAATATTTTAACCAACTAATTTTCGATTATGACGTTATTACTTACGAGAAAATGGAACTTGCGGATGAACGCACCGTCTATTTGCCAAGTGAAGTCAATATTACAGGGAAACAATATCGCTTTGAAACCATTAGTACTGAAAATACTAATTTCCGGTCGATCTTTTTCCGTAAGCCGTCAACTGTTGTCAATACAGAAGATGTAGAGGGAAATGAAGTATTAAAAGATAATCAACGAGAAGTTGTCATTAAAGGTTATGCGATGGAATATACTAACTTTTCTCCATCGGAAAATAATCAAGAACAAAATTCTTCTTTTCAAGAAGCAACAAATACTAGTGATTTCTTGCTCTCTAGTTCAATAGATTTTATCAATTCACATAAAGGATGGCTTACTGGTCAAGGACTACAATATCGATTGTATGACTTGAGCGAAATTTCCAAGAGAGTTGACTATCGAATGGTTCTTGGAAATTATCCGGTTTTTTCAAAAGGTAATGAAGGTTTATCATTAATGTCTGTTACCTATAAGAACATGAGTGAATATAACTATGTTCGTCCATTAATGCAATTAACAACACCGTATGATCGTGGTTCAACTGATCTAATGTCTGGTGATGAATTACGTGATTATCTCTACAGTACAGATCGTATTGCCTTTAACCAGATTACAGATATTCGATTAGGCTATCGGATGGAGCAACAAGGTCAAATTTTTGATTTTATACCAACGTGGTGTATTAAGACTTATGCTGGTTGGGAATATGTAACAGAAAATGCTAAGCCTGTTACACAAGGAGGAGAGCTAAATGCAATGGGGGCAAATTAAAACACTGTTCATTCTTTGTTTTCTTATCCTTGATATTTTCCTATTACATCACTTTATTACTTATTCCACTACTAATTATGAACCTACAGATAATGTGCCTATGGAGGATAATGTTCGGAATAATGTGAATGGATTAAGTAATGTACCTGAAGAATCTCCAACTGAAGAAGCCATGTTATCTGCAGAACGTAAGGAATTTACTGAAACAGAGGAATCGGAAATTGCCAACCTTCCGAATCAAGGGAGTATCATTATTGACCATCACTTAATCATATCTGAATTTGATAAGCCATTAGCGATTAATGTGGAGGAAGATACGGAAGCATTAGCAGAAAACATCTGGAATTTTGACCAATATCAATATTTCGGGAAGAATGAAGCTGCTAATACTTATATATTCTTTCAGGTGATTGACCGACCCATTTATTTTAATTCTAGTGGAACTCTCTTGATACAAGTGAACGAAGAGGGAGAAGTAACACATTATGTTCAAACCATACTAGAAAAGACAGATGATCAGACAGAACCAGAAGAAATTAATTCACCTATGAATGCTTTAACGGGTTTGTATATTAGTGATGGTTTCATCCATTCTGGAGATGAAATAACAGCTGAAGTGCAGTTAGGCTACCATAACTTACTACCTTTAGCAAATGGTGCTCAATTACTGGCACCAACATGGCAATTTGAGGTGAATGATGAGTCCCATTATTATGTAAATGCAATAGAGGGTCATTCAACATCTAGTGACAGTGAAACCTTTATCAGAGAAATGAAAACACAAATTATGGACTATTTTGCAGAAGACAGTACAGCGGAAATAGAGATAACAGATAAAGAATGGGAAGAAGAAGATATAGAGTTATTATTAGCACAACTTTTAGAAATTAAAGTAGAAACAAATGGAGTGGAGTAAGATGACGTTACATTTTAGTGTACTAGCATCTGGCAGTACGGGGAATGCTTTTTATATCGGAACAGAAAAAGAGAAAATATTAGTGGATGCAGGCTTAAGTGGAAAAGAAATGACTCGTTTATTCTCAGAGATCAATGTCGATCCCAACAGTCTTTCCAAAATATTAGTGACACACGAACATAGTGATCATATTAAAGGGTTAGGAATCTTTGCTAGAAAGTATGATTTACCGATTTACGCCAATGAAAAGACATGGAAAGCGATGGACAGTGCCATTGGCAAAATTGAGCTCGATCAGAAATTTGTATTTAAAATGGAAGAGACCAAAACCTTTGGGGATATAGATGTAGAATCTTTCGCTGTGTCCCACGATGCAGCAGAACCAATGTTTTACACCTTCCATCATAATGGCAAAAAAGTAGCACTTGTAACGGATCTTGGCTATGTCTCAGAACGTATTAAGAAAACCGTACAAGGAGCGGATGCGCTGATTTTTGAAGCAAATCATGATGTCGAAATGCTACGAATGGGTCGTTATCCATGGAGTGTGAAACGGCGGATTTTAGGAGACAGTGGTCATGTTTCTAATGAGGACTGTGCTGTTGCTTTAAAAGATATTATAGATAATGAAACTAAACGTATTTATTTAGCACATTTAAGCAAAGATAATAATATGAAGGATTTAGCGAGAATGTCAGTAGAGAATGGTTTAAATGAATATGGTTTTACGGTGGGGGATCACGTAACACTACATGATACCGATCCGAAATCACCGACACCTATTTATGAAGTAGTTTAAATCAAGAAAGAAGGTGAAGTAATGGGCTATTATGATGACCATTACATGTCGAAGAAACCACCAAAGAAAAGAAATTGGCTGACACCTTTTGTTATTGGTTTGGTTTTAGGTGCTTTTCTGTTTGCTGTTTTATTGCCATCGTTAGTCCAAAATAATCTTTTACCATATCAAATCATGATCAATAATGATACAGCAACCAATCAACACCAAACAGACAATCGTGCAGGAGATAATATTGAACCTTCAGACATTCGTAATGTGCAGGTTGACATCTCCACCCAAATCTCCGAAATAGTAGGAGAGGTATCACCAGCTGTAGTAGGTGTTGTGAATGTGCAAGATCAGATAGATTTTTGGCAACAGGAAGAGGAGTCAGGCAAAGCAGGAACAGGATCCGGTGTGATTTATAAAATTGAAAATGACTCCGCATTTATTGTTACCAATCATCATGTGATTCAAGGGTCCAATCAAGTAGAAATTGTCTTATCAGATGAAACACAAGTAGAAGCTACCCTTGTTGGAAGTGATTTGTATACCGATTTAGCTGTAATTGAAATGGACGCTAGCTATGCAGAAAAAGCCATTGAAATCGGGCGATCAGAAGATGTCCATGTCGGAGAACCGGCGATTGCCATTGGTAATCCATTAGGCTTGCATTTGTCTGGTTCAGTGACACAAGGAATCATTAGTGGAAAACAACGAGCGATTCCGCAAGATTTCAATATGGATGGAAGGGCAGATTGGCAAGCGGAAGTTATCCAAACAGATGCTGCCATTAACCCTGGTAATAGCGGCGGAGCTTTGCTAAATATGGAAGGGCAGCTAATTGGTATTAACTCGATGAAAATTGCAGAATCTGCAGTCGAAGGGATAGGCTTTGCGATTCCAGTAGATGATGTGATTCCCGTCATTGATGAGTTAGAACAAAATGGAGAAATCATGAGAGCTTATTTAGGCGTGGAAGCATACTCGTTAAATGATATCGCAAGAGTTGAATGGGAACGCAGCTTGAATCTGCCTGATCATGTCGAAGGTGGTATCTATATTCGTAGTGTGGAACCAATGTCCCCAGCTGATCATGGTGAATTAGAGTCATACGATGTGATTACCGAGCTTGATGGAGAGTCGATTCAGGATATTGTAGATTTACGCAAACATCTCTATTCGGAAAAATCAGTCGGGGATCAATTAACGATTACCTACTATCGCGATGGAGAAGAACGGCAAACAACGGTAGAATTGACGTCATTATCGTATTAAACGGATGTGGATAAGAACTTTCTACAGTTTTTATCCACATTTTTTGTAGGTTATTCACATACTGTGGATATAATTCTGGATAAATGTCCATATATGGTGTAGAACATAAATTCTTATACGATATATATAAGAAAATTGTGAGTATGTTGATAATTTTGTGGATAAGCTGTTTGTATGGCTGTTCAGATGTGAATAAGTGATAAAATTCGTGCATTGTGAACAAAATTGTGGATAAATAACAGGATATAGATTGATTTTAGATGGATAAGATAGTATCTTTTAGGAAGTACGAACTTATAGAAATGATAGGGGAGAGTCTATTTATGTATCAAGAACCAATTTTCCTTCAACCGATTTTTCAGGAACGAATATGGGGCGGTCAGAAGTTACATACAGAGTTTCATTACACGATTCCTTACGAACAAACTGGTGAGGCATGGGCAATATCTGCTCATGAGAATGGACCAAGTAAAATTATCAATGGCCCATTAAAAGATCAAACACTGTTAGATGCATGGAATCAGCATGGCGAATTATTTAACAAGCCTGTGGATAACCAGGAAGCTTATCCACTGTTAATCAAAATTTTGGATGCTAACGACAATCTTTCTGTTCAAGTTCACCCTGATGATCAATATGCAAGAGAAGTAGCGAATGAAGCATATGGTAAAACTGAATGCTGGTACGTATTAAGTGCAGAAGAAGATGCTGAATTAATCATCGGCCACCATGCTCAAACAAGAGAAGAATTAGAAAAGCTGATTGACGAGGGCAAGTGGGACGATTTATTACGCCGTGTTAAAGTAAAAGCAGGCGATTTCGTCTATGTACCAAGTGGAACAATCCATGCAATCGGTAAAGGAATCGTTATTTTAGAAACGCAGCAAAGCTCTGATATTACCTATCGTGTTTATGACTATGATCGGACAGATGCAGCCGGTAATACAAGAGAATTACATTTAAAAGAAGCGAAAGAAGTAACGAGTGTTCCACATGAAACACCGCAATTAACTCAAGAAGTTGTGGATAAACAAGGATTAACGGAGAAAAAGCTAGTAGAAGAAAAGTATTTCACGGTTTATCATTGGGATTTACATGGCGAAGCAGAGCTGGAAAGAACGGCAGACTTTGTGCAAGTTAGTATGGTAGAGGGAGAAGCTACTATTACGACAGGTAACCAAACATACGATATTAAAAAAGGTGATCACTTTATTATTCCGGCTACGATTCAGCAATATAAATTAGCTGGTAATGCAACGTTTATTGTTTCGCATACGTCTTGATCATTATATTCTATAGAGCAAAATAAATCGACAAGCCCTCATCTGAGAATAACTCTGATGAGGGCTGTTATGTTTATATGTTAATTTGCTGCGCGTTCTACTTGTTCCTGTAATTGATTAATATTTACACTAATATGTCTGCCATATAATAATAACTCTAGAATGGTTTTGGCATGATGGTTTGCTAATTGGCTGTTAATATCTTGGAAAACTAAGTCCAGTTCTCTTATAAGTGCGATTGCTGAGTTATTATATAAATAAACATCAAAAAAACGTTCATTATTAAACAAAGCATTTTCTAAATAGGGACGAAACCTGTTTATAATAGTAGGGATATTGCTATTCAATCTTCTAACGCCATCCCTTACTCCATTAATCCTTGAGGCAAGGGTATCGATAGGCTCTAAAGTATGTTTAACAGTATTCCTCACTTTATCATCGAAGTCGGTAAACGTACTTATTATCATTCCTGGCAAACTTTGGCGAAGAAATATATTGGTTCCTTGTTTAATGGCAAAAGATAAACTTTCGATTGTAACTTCTAAACCTAAGAGTATGACGTTTATACCTTCGAGTACAGGAGTGAGAAGATTGTTCATTTTCGTTGAGAAATAGGTAAAGGATAAGTCCAATTGTATTGCTTTAATATCCAGTTTAGCTTCTAAGTACGGGGATGGTTCTAAGTTGTCAGTGTTAGCTTTTACGGAGATGAATACCTCTTTAATGTAGGCAATTTTATTTTGGATTGCATTTGCTAATTGTAAATCAGTTTTTTCAAAAGTATCTGCGGTGTCTTCGATTTGTTGTTGGAAAGTTTGTATCTGTGTAAGCAATATATCGTTATTATTCATCAAAATGTTAAAATGTTCCTGTAATTCGTTTACTACAGCGTCATGCCATTTTTCCATTCCTACATGAAAAAGCTTAGGAACTACGCTTGTTAAAATAAGGTGAGAGTTATCCATTAATTCATCAACATTACTACTTAATTGATTCAAAAAATTTCTTGCTTCATCCACCAATGAAGATACATCAACTTGACGGTTCATGATAAATTCCATCAATTCAGCTGGCGGGGAATTTAATAAGTAGTTAAGTGATTGTCCTTTGTCTTCAATTAGATCCAATAATCGATGCATATCATCAATACTCGCTTGAATAGATTTCCCCATCATTTCTATATCTTCATCAATTTGGAATTCAATAATCTGTTGGAGCCTGCGTTGGAGAATGTTAATTCTTGTGTGCCTTCTTTCTGCTTCATCATCAATAATCTCTTTCGAATTGCTAAGATATTCTGAAGCTCTTTCCAACCTATTAAAAACAGAATCATGTAGCCCATTGGCTAATGTATGTAATGCTTCTGGTGTAATTCGAATATTAGTTGATCCATCTCCATAAATTGGTTGCCCTGTCCATGCGCTAGTAACAATGTGCTCATCAGCTTTTACATGAATTTGACCAGATCCTGGACCACCACCTGGACGGATTTCATAATACTGCGTTCCCTCATCATTTCTTAAATAACCTGTATGGTTACTTCCGATCGTTCCAAATTTGCTCTCAGCAGTACCTGGTATACCATTATAAATTTCATGTTTTTTCCCTGGTACACGGTCACCGAGCCCTAAGCTATCTAATGTCATATTTAATACATCGTATTGACCGATATAGTTGGTAATGTTGTCATAATCCTTATCCGTGTCTACTAAATGACCAGGTAATAAGGCCGGATTGTACGTTACAGACCTAACATTAGGATACTCAACCGCTATAGAATTGGCTAATGCCCCACCTAAGGAATTGCCTGTAACAGAATCAATGCCATACTGCCTGTTCATACCTTTATAGTACTCTTTAGCTGCTTCTAGTTGTGGTACATCCGTGCTGCTAAGTAAATAAACATCTGTTAGAATGTCTTGCAGTTGGTCCTTGTTGGTTCCGACGTAGACGATTATTGTATAATTTGTTTTAATATTCTGAACAGTTAATGCATCTAAGCCTGTATGTTGATCATAATATACATTTTTAACTTCATATCTATTTCCATCGATTCTAATTATATCATCTACATCATAACCTAAATAAGCATGATAACCAGCTAGTTCTACTAAATCCGTATCACTGTTATTGGTAACCGACATATTGTTTCTCCTTAATTTCAATTTTTTATTAAATTATCAATTCTTATTGAATTCTTATTACTACCTACTGCTTTCCTTTTATTTATGTTATTATCATGAATGGATAATCCATACATTCCTTTTGGCAGATTATCAGTTTCTTCTATTGAAGTTTTAAGCATTTCTATTGTTTTTTCATTTGGTTTAGCATTTGCATCTTCCATGTAAAGATTAACTGATATTCTAATAGATTCTGGATTAACATCATTAATATTAATCATTTCACTCCACTCTTCTTCAGATCTATTGGGATCTTCTAAATAACTTTCTATAATTGGTATAAAGGGGCTCTCATCTCGTATAGAGACGAAATAAAACTCATTACTAAAGCGATTCGCACCTATTGGGATTGCTTCAGAATTTATTCCAACTAAATTGTGTTTTTCAGTGATTTCCGAAATAAGGTTAGTTAAATTATTAAATTCTTCTTCAAGTATAAGACCATAGATTCCAGCAATAATCGCATCTTCTATTTGCCATTCTTGAGACCAAACGTTGTCTTCTAGAATTTCTTCGTTTTCAACATCAATCGGAATGATTGCGTAGGTATAAAAATGTGGTTCTCCTACTGATTCTACAAACACTGTTGCACCATCCACATTTCCAACTATGTTATGTACAGTAATTTCTGTTTTATATTCTTCTTTAAAGAATCTTTTTACTGCTTTTTCCACTACTGCTCTATTCTCATTAGCAATACGTCCTGTCTCTTCGCCATTGTCTAACTTATATCCTTCTCCAGTGTATTCTTGGACTGGTACATAAATATCTTCCACATTATTCTCTTCTGGCTGGCCCGTAATTTCTTTAGAATCATCGTCCATATCTCTAGAACACCCTCCTAAAATAAATACAAATAAAATAGAAGTAACTAAAATAATTTTTTTAATCATTTTCAATAGATACTGCCTCCTCATCGAAGCTTACGCATTTTCATTATAAGAATAATGATATGTAAAACCAACTATTTATAATGAAATTTTTGGAAATGATTCGTTTTATCTATGCTTACAAAGAAATGAATGGTAATTTATGACTAGATATAATTTTGGATATAGAGTTTAGATAACTACAACATTCGTTAATGCTTCGCCTAAGGAATTTTCAATACTAATCATTCCATACTGCTGATTGATAAACTCTGCATGAAAACGTGGAGTATGTTGAGCATGTTTATTGAAGATCCTTCATATTTTCTATTCAGTATTGGATATTTGTGTTAATAATTAAATAAAAGATTACAAAGGGGCTAGTAGCTTCAAAAGGGATTTAACTAGATATAAGCTTGTTGGGATGGGGGGGTGTTGGACAAGAGAAAGATCGAAGGAAAGATGTTGCGATCAGTTGAGTACAAGGGAATTTGGAAAGCAATTAAAACTGAAGGATATCAACCACCTTTCGGAAACATTTTTTTAGAAGACAAGCAATATGTATTGGTAAAGAAATGAGGAGGGGTTTTAATGAAACGAGTAGATGTAGTCTATGCACTTGTTTATGATGACATACGGGAAAAAGTTTTAATGGTTCATAACACTAAATATGATAATTGGTCTTTACCAGGTGGATCTGTTGAACCAGGAGAAACGCTATCCCAAGCAGCTATACGTGAAGCAAATGAAGAAACGGGCTTAACTATTGAGGTTGATCACATTATTTCCGTCAATGAAGCATTCATGAAACCTGCTGACCATCACGCCCTTTTCATAACGTTCAAAGCAAGGATAATAGGTGGTGAGCTGTCCATTCAGGATACAGAGACCATCTCAGACGTAAGGTGGGTGGATGTGAAAACTGCTGATGAAAGAATGCCATATCATGAACATGGTGTTAAATCTTTGCTAAATCAATCCGTTACTTATGTGTTTCAAGGATAGGACCGAATCAGTAACAACGTAAAATAAGGAGTGATCGTAATGTTGTTTGAATCATCAAGGGTAAGATTAAGGAAGATGACGGAGGAAGATACAGAACTTTATCACAAATGGAGAAATGATATAGAAGTAATGCAATCCACAAATCCCTCTTTGGATGTATATTCGATAGAGGCAACGAAAGAATTTGTAGATACTGTTATTTTAAATTCTCCTCATTCTAAAAGCTACATCATAATGGATAAAGACAATGAAATACCAATTGGCATTGTATCGTTGGTCAACATGGATTATAAGAATCGAAACGCTGAATGTATTATAGACATTGGTGAAAAAGAATATTGGGGTCAAGGTTATGGTTCAGAGGGATTAAAGTTACTGCTTGATTTCGCCTTTTACGAAATGAATCTTCATCGTGTTTCGCTCAAAGTATTTTCATTTAATGATAGAGCTATTCGATTATACAATCGGATTGGTTTTCAAGAAGAGGGAAAAAGTAGACAAAGTCTATTTAGAAATGGTGATTGGCATGACATTATTCATATGGGACTTCTGCAAAAGGAATACTTTGAGACACAAATAAAAAGTACATAAAGTATGGCGTGCATACTTAACTAGAAAAACTCGAGTGCTAGCACTCGAGTTTACGCTTAATTTAAAATATCATTAATTGCATCCAATTCTTCTTGTGCAAAAGTAGTATTACTTAATGCTTTGATGTTTTCTTCAATTTGACTAACTCGGCTTGCACCGATTAATGCAGATACAACTGATTTTTCTTGTAATACCCAGACGAGTGCCATTTGTGCTAAGGTTTGCCCACGGTCTCGTGCGATTGTATTTAATGCTTTGATCTTCTGTAGTTTGTCAGAAGATACATCGCGTTCATTTAAGAATGGAATAAATTCTTTTGCTGCTCGGGAATCCTTTGGAATACCACTTAAGTATTTGTCTGTTAATAGCCCTTGAGCTAATGGTACATATGCAATACAGCCAATTCCGTGTTCGTCCAGTACATCCGTTAAGCCATTTTCTATCGTACGATCAAGCATAGAATAAGCGGCTTGATGAATGATAAAAGGTGTACCTTGTGCCTCTAAAATGTCAATTGCTTGTTTTGTTTGTTCCGCATTATAGTTGGAAATGCCGACGTACAATGCTTTTCCTTGTCGGACTGTTTGATCGAGAGCGGCCATTGTTTCTTCAAGGGGTGTCTCTGGATCTGGACGGTGGTGATAGAATATGTCCACATAGTCGAGGTTCATGCGCTGTAAGCTTTGATCTAGGCTCGAGATTAAATACTTTCGAGAGCCCCAGTCGCCATACGGCCCATCCCACATTCTGAAGCCCGCTTTTGTTGAGATGATCATTTCATCCCGATACTGAGCGAAATCCTCTTTGAGAATTCGTCCAAAGTTTTTCTCTGCTGCCCCTGGAGGTGGACCATAATTATTGGCAAGGTCAAAATGAGTAATTCCTAAATCAAAAGCTTTCATTAGCATTCGGCGCTGATTCTCTAACGTATCCTCGCCTCCAAAGTTGTTCCAAAGGCCAAAGGAAATGGCCGGGAGCTTGATACCTGAGTTGCCACAACGGTTATACGGTATTTCATGGTAACGTTTGGGACTCGCAATAAACGTCATACACATTCCTCCCTATTATTTTTAATAGCCTACTTCTACAGCTGCATTGACAATATACATCAAATCGTTCTTGTCTTCTTTTTCTTCGAGAACAATACCAGATGTTGTTGCCATGCCACCATCAATCACTTCAACTGTCACAGTTCCATATGGTATTTCTTGTTTGACTAGCTCCACATCTACTTTTTCTTTGTCGATGGGAACGGCTAGTCTAACATTAACTTTCATGTTGTGCAGATTGTTTTCTGGTAGGTATTCGGCAATCCCTGGCATGGAATTGTAGTGAATGGCATTTTCCACAGCACGAAGACAGGCTTTGGTCACATTTTGTCCATGTACATCTATTCCAGTTCCTGTTTCAATAAATATGATTTTTTCCACGAAATCGCCTCCAATTATTAATGATAGAGACAAAATATGTAATCATCCCCTTATTTAATGGTAAGGTAAAACGATGCGTAAATCAATTATGAACAACTCGTATCCAGTTCATGGATTTGGTAAAATAGTAATAATGATAGTTTTCGGAAGGATGACACACATGAAGATTTCGATTGTAGCGGTAGGAAAGTTAAAAGAGAAATATTTAAAACAGGGTATACAAGAGTATATGAAAAGATTGGGCGCTTATGCCAATATGGAAATAATTGAAGTGCCAGATGAGAAAGCACCCGAGAATATGAGCGAAGCAGAACAAGAGGAAGTAAAACGAAAAGAGGGCGAACGAATCCTGTCGAAAATTTCCCCAGACGCATACGTTATTTCCCTGGAAATAATGGGACAAATGCCAACATCCGAGAAATTTGCCGAAAAAATAGAGCAATTAATGATTCATGGCAAAAGTAAGATCGTTTTTGTCATTGGTGGTTCGTTGGGATTGAGTAAGGAAGTGAGCGAGCGAAGTGATTATGCGCTGTCTTTTTCTAAGATGACGTTTCCTCATCAGTTAATGCGGTTGGTTCTGTTGGAGCAGGTTTATCGGGGGTTTCGGATTATGAAGGGGGAACCGTATCACAAGTGATGGTAAAACAAAAAATAGAAATTGTATTAGGGAAAGAACAATTAGATAAGATTAAATAAAAAGAAATTTTCTCGTTAAATATATGGAAAAACATATAGATCTATTGAAAAATACCGATATTAATCATAAGCAATAAACCTTTAAGAGACAGGAGGGGGCTAGTTATAGTTAAACTAATTATTGAGCTATTAAACATATATGTAAACATGTTCAATAAGATGGAAGAAGTACTTTTTCATTCGAAAAATAGGTTTATAAGGAGATATCATTTAAAAATTGTTGATTTTCTTTCCCTTTTTTTTATTTTATATCTATTAACCGGTTTAATTTATTTAATTATTACTTTTATTCCAATTGTTAACGGAATACTAAAAAATATTATTTCATTAACATCGTTAAATAATAAACCAACTAACTCAACCTTGCTTGAGTTCCATCTATTTCCTGAAATGGATTTTGGTTTAATGCTAAAATTATTTATTTTAAATACTGTAATTGCAATAACTGTAATAATGCTAAATAAAAATGGAAGAAGAGTGAAACAAGAGTTAGTAATATTAGAAAGTATCTTGAAGTTAGTAGTAAGTAAATTATATTTTAGCAAAAAAAATATATATATTTATATTTTTTTTATAATATCAACAATGATAATTACATACTTTGTGGTTTCAAGTGAGTATTATTTTAATTCTTTGTTAATTATATACATTTTTTGGACAAGTTTGTTCTTAGTAATAATTACATTTTCAAATTTAAACAAAAATGAAATCCAAGCCAAAAGATTTTTATTTTATTTTTTTATTATTCCTATAACAATAATTTATGTGCTGAATAATAGTAAAGACTACTTTTACCACTCCATCAACTTGGTATTTGTTGTAGTAACTATTTTTCTAGCCTTCGATAGGCTTATTAGTCTAATAGTAGATTATAGAGAAAAGTTATTTAATGGTGAGGATTTATTATTTGTAATAAATGGTTTCACGATAGAAGATTACGATAATCTTAAAAAAAAATTGAGAATACAAGGAAAAAAGAAGATAGAAGAAGTTGATGATCCCGTTTTAGTTGGTTTAATATTTATTAATTCTTCAAAACAGAATTTAGAACTTGCAAAATATTACTTCAGGTGGGCTTTAAAGTTAGAACCAGATAATAATGTGGCAAAGGTTTACCTAGCAAGCACTTTGCTTAATATTAAAAGAAATAGTAATGAATATATAGAAAAAGCATATGAGTTATTCAATTCGGTTGAGACTGATCAAAAAAGTAATAACTATACTCAAATAATTTTTAGTGATTTACACGTCTCTCTTGCTGAAGTAGAGTTTCTTAGACGAAATTCAGATTATAAAAGAATTATAGAGTTACTGAAAAAAGAAAGTTGGCTATCTGATTCATTAACCTATATGTTGGGATATTCCTATTTCAAAGTGGGAAATTTTATAAAGGCAAAAAAACTGCTGTCGAAACTAATTAATAATCATAGTGAGTTTGAGGATGTTCCGAACTTACTTACTGAAATTAATTTAAAAATAGATACTAAACATTAAACATTTTGTAACACAGTTAATCAACGTAATCATCTTCCCAATATATCTCCATTTATTATCAGTATAAAATAATAGTAGTAAAGTATTTGTATAATAAAAAATCACCTGCCCACATGATGGTGAACCGTATCACAAATAGCAGAAATAGATTTAACCAAATATAGGCAACTTTATCAGATTGATACTGGATAATCATGGCTAATCAACACGCCTGGTGAATTTATACTTTTTATAAAAATGGGCCTCTTTGAACTTTTTTAATGTTCATAGAGGTTGTTGTGCTTTATTATTTGGATTTTTGTACTGTTGTCTCAACGATTTGTAAGGGCATTTTTGTTTCATTCGTGAAGCTGACATGCAGTTTAATACCAGAACGCTCCTTGCCCATGGTAAGCGAGTTTTTCCTATTGTAATCGTCGTGGAGTCAATTGAAAAAAGCGTTTTTGGTATCTTTAATGCTCGACGTGTTGCTCGATTTCATTTAGCGACAATCCCTTCAAATAGGCGTTTAAAGTGTTCAAGGTATCGCTAATGGTGTCAATAGTGGTATGAAAACAGTAGCAGGTTGGTTTAAATAAGTTAAATATATGAATATGTTTTAATAAAAAGGAAGATAAATATGAAAATAGATCATAAAACTAGATACCAGAATTTAGCACAACATGTTAAGGAGCAGTTAGCATTTATCCCTGTAGAAGTTGTTAGAATGTCTGTAATAGCATTTGTTTTTATTGGTTTCGACTTATTTTTACTTTTGGGTTTATTAAATATATTTAAACTTGAATTTTTATGGATTGTTTCCCTTTTATTTTGATCGTTCATTTATGGGGGACAAGGCTAATTATTAAAAACCCTTATTCTGCACAGCTTGAGATGGTTTTATTTATGGGGGTACTCGGTCTATCAGGAGCAATTTCTTTATTTGTTATGGTACAAGGAATGTCATATTATACGCTCCATATTACCTCTGTATTTTACTATATCATTATAAATTTAGCTGCTATCATATCCACTTATACTCTGGTGAAATACCAGATTAATAAGTATGCTGGTGACCCAACAATGGAAAAGAAAAGTGGAAACCAATCAAAATATTTGGGGGTATTAACTATTGCCCCGGCAATAGGGTATATTTTAGCTCAAAGTGTACAAGAAACGATTGTTTTAAAACATGTTTTCTCATTAATCGTAGTGTATTTTTTCGCCATTTTTTTGGCGTATGCAGCAGCAAAATTTTTACACCGATACTTTTTTATGAGAGCGAATATGGACTATGTAAACTATCAGCCATATTCTAACAAGGAGAAGAAAAAACTGATGAAACAAGGACTGGAGATAAAATAATGGAGACACTATTACCAAACGGAACTATAGTCTTATTAAAAGGTGGAAATAAACGCTTAATGATTTATGGAAGAAAACAGTTAGTTACAGGTGAGGAAAAAGAGGATTTGCAGGCTCAAGAAGAGGAAATAACAGAACAAACGATGTATGACTATATTGGTGTTCCATACCCGGAAGGTTATATTAATCAAGAGTACACTTATGTATTTAATCACTCGGACATCATTGATATTATATTTCAGGGTTATGAAGATCAGGAAGAAGAGGAGTTCCAGAAAATCTTAAGACAAGTTTAAAAACAGTAGAAAAAGAATATGAGTAAAAAGGGAGGAAAAATCTTCAGAAAATATAAAAGAAGTTAATGGCTGATGATCATTTAAAAGAGATGCATAACTTTAGACAGGATTATTTCAAAGTACAAATCCAGTAATCACCGTACCTTGCCTGAGTCTTAAATCTAAATCACAAGGTCGGAGGATCGCACCTCCAACCTACCATTTTTAAAAAGTACTCATAAAAATATCAACTACTACTAACGCTTATATGATAGAGGCTCAAATCTCTTATCGTTGGTGTCGTTTCGGATCTGGTTGGAATTTTTTCTTAATCGTTAAATAGATTTTCATTTCATACAGTAAATGAAATAATGCAGATCGTACTTCAAATTCTTTTCGGGAACGTGGAAGCTCCATTTCGCGAAGTGCTTCCGTCAATTCATGCAACTGTTTTAAATAAAGGATGGCGGTATTACCCGGATGAATGGCATTACTCAACTCCTCCATAAATTCAGCTATTTTTTGACTTTGCACGACTGTGTGATCAAGCGTTGATATCAACGGTAGCATACGTTTTAAAATTTCAAGCTGTTTTTCTCTCATTTTAAAATAATGATAAAAGTAATTATCATGACGAAATAATTGGTTATCGCTCGCTCTTAACGCATTTGCAAGCCCATCATCAATTTTCTTGGAAGCAGTTATCAGTTCCTCCCCGCTCCAATTTGTGATATTTCCCCGTAAATAACGCGCATATTCATACCAGATTTTTTGAAAACATTGCTCGAGTTCTTCTTGAGTGTTCCGCATTTGTTTTTCATTGCTTGGCATATAGGTATTCATTAGCAATGCTGCTCCGACCCCGATTAATAATAGTAAGATTTCATTGAGCAGAATACCGAGTGTAACTTGTTCCAGTGTGTAAAGATGGAGCATGAACACAGTGCTTGTCACAATGCCTTTTTTTGCATTAAAATACACTACTATTGGAATGAACAAAAGCAATAAAACACAGAGCACGATAGCGTGATATCCCAACAGTTCAAACATGACTGACGCTAAAGTTAATCCAATAACACACGCAACGATTCTCTGCCATGAAGCCATTAGAGAGTCTTTTCTTGTCACCGATATACAAAGGACCGCGGTAATACCTGCTGATACATAAAAATCAAGCTGTAGCTGTTCTGCTATGAATATGGCAAGTGCCGCACCTATAGCAGTTTTTAGTGTGCGATAACCTATGATGTTAAACATATATTCTATATCCTTTCCTTTTTTCATGAGATCCAGTAAAGACGTACCTTTATCGCCGTGCAAACGTCCGTAAACCCCTCTTCAAGGTTTGAGTGAAAACGAGGAAGCTAAGTGGAAATAAACGGACGCTAACTTCCTGATAAGTTTCGCTAACAATCAGTGGGAGTTAAAACTTCCACTGATTGAAGTTGTATTTGGCAAGTAAAAAATGTATGAAATGGCAATT
>NZ_WJID01000058.1:0-44148 GCF_010994055.1 Gracilibacillus thailandensis
TGTCAAAATAACTACTTTGGACAGGACCGGGTGGGCTTTTCCGGTTTTTCTTATAAAGAAAGTATAAAAATTGGGTGCCTGTCTACGCAAGCGCCCAGAAACTAGGCGACTTCACGAATCGCCCTACGATAAGTCATCATCGGTTCGTAAACTCACCGTGATTCCTTTATCTCAGTTGATCCGCTCCAGTCGCTACGTTTCTAAACGGGCGCTCTGCGCTTTTCTTATCCTATGAAAAACTTGACAATCAGATAAAAAGTGTAAATAATGAGGACGATTACATAAAAGTAAAACATTCTTGTATAGAGGTGGCTAACAAATGCGAGTAACAGCAAAAATGATAGCAGATGAACTAGGTTTATCTCCAGCTACAGTTGATCGAGTTTTAAATAATAGGAAAGGGGTAAGTGAAAAGACGATACAGAAAGTAAAATCTAAAGCTCACGAGTTAGGTTATCAACGGAATAGAGCAGCTAAATTCTTAGCAACGCAAAAGGTAATTAATATTGCCTTTATTCTTCCTGTATTTCCTAATTATTTTTGGGACGACTTAGATTTTGAAATTAAAGAAGGAGCCATGCTTTATTCTGAGTTCGGATTAAAAGTCGATGTCCATCGAGTACATACAGTGCCTGAAAATCAGCAAGTAGAATATTTGCAGGAAATTGTAGATTCGAAGGAATATCAAGGAATTGTGATAGCGGCACATGATACGAAACCACTTGAAAAAATTATCGATCAAGCAACAAAAGAAGAGATAGCAGTGTTTACTATAAACACAGACGTACCAAATAGTCAACGTATAGCATATGTAGGTAGTGACTATTATGATGCGGGTTTTCTGGCTGGAGAGCTAATCTACTTATTTAGTAGAAGCGCACAACATATTGTATTTATAAGAGAAAAAGAAAACACCTTCCAAATGCAAAATAAAGAAAATGGATTTACTGATTATTTCAAAAAATTGAACGTAAATTATCAATTACAAAAAATTAAGTATGATACATCTGCTTATATCGAAGAGGAACAAGTAGAAAAATTGTTAAAAGACCATAAAGAATTACTGCTGGCTGCAGATGCTATCTATGTAGCTGGTGGTTTATTAGATAAGTTTATCCCAAATATAGAGAAATGGGAGAAAAAGCCTGTCATCATCGGTCATGATATTAACGAAACTATTTATCATGCGTTTCAAAAGGATCTTATCACTGCTTCAATCTGTCAAGATCCGGTAGCACAAGCTAACTTTTCATTGAAAAAAATAATGAACTACTTTTTAGATGATAATATCAACGATATCAGTTCATATATTGTCAAACCTGAAATCGTAACGAAGGCTAATGCAAAATATTATATCAATAACGAAAATAATTTGATTAATAAACAGGAAAATGATTGACGTACATCATTTTCTGATATATCATATTAATAAATAGATGAGTTACCTAAAGATGAATGCGCTTTTATAGCGTGCTTCATCTACTTTTTCACCTTGAAATGATGTACGTACATCATGGGAAGGTGAAAGTTGAACAGGTACCAATTCTATCAACTATTGATATCAAATCTAAGGAGGTCAATGATGAAATTTAGATTAGTTTTTATTTCGTTCATAATGTTAGCTTCTATGTGTTTAATTGTTGCGTGTAGTTCAAATGAAAGCGGTGACAATGGAGAGTCATCAGGTCAAGGGGATGAAGTAGTTGTTGATTTGTTTAATATAAAAGTAGAAACAACGGATCAACTAAATAACTTAATCGATATTTATGAGAGTGAAAATGAAAATGTAAAAATTAATGTAACAACAGTTGGTGGTGGGCAAGATGCTCCATCGGCATTACAAGCTAAGTTTTCTTCTGGTGAAGCACCATCGATCTTTTTATTAGGTGGTCTGTCGGATGTCGAAAAATATAGTGAATATTTGTTAGATGTATCAGATATGGAGAGTGCTAAAACAGCTATTGACGGCACTTTAGAGGGTGCTTCTATGAATGGTACACCATATGGCATTCCTTTAAATATTGAAGGATATGGTTGGATGATTAACAAAGATATCTTTGAAAGAGCAGGGGTAGATCCGTCAACGATTGATAGTTACGACAAATTTGTGGAAGCAGTAGAAACTATTGATTCTCAAAAAGAAGAATTAGGGATAGATTCGGTATTTGCCTTTAGTGCAAAAGAAGACTGGGTCGTAAGTCAATTCTCAAGCCATTTTACAGCTCCGGAATTTGGTAATGATGTTAAGACAGCTTTCGAATCAGAGGAACTGAACTTTGAGTATGGTGAACGTATGAAAGAATATACAGATTTATTTAACAACTATAACTATCAACCTATTCTATCATTAGACTACAGTACGTCAGTAGAAGAATTATTTGCAAATGATAGAGCAGCGATTATTCACCAAGGTAACTGGATCGTTCCAACATTAAATAGTATGGACGAAAGTTTTGCACAAGAAAAACTTGGCATTCTTCCTCTCTTTGTTTCTTCCGATACCGAAGGGAAACTTGTTGCCGGTCCGTCATGGTATTGGGGTATTAATAAAGAGAAAGATGAAGCAGTAGTAGAAGAGTCTAAGAAATTTATCGATTGGATGTATACTTCTGACAAAGGAAAAGAATTAATTGTCGAAGATTTTAAATATGTTCCTTCCCATGAAGGTTATGATACCGATTCCATTTCAGATCCAGTATCAGCGGAAGTATATCAGTATTTATTAGATGGAAAAGGGAAAATTTGGGCGAATAACCAGTATCCTGATGGCTTTTTCTCTGAAGCGTTACATCCAGAGTTTCAAAAATATTTAGGTGAACAACAAAGCTGGGAAGAATTTAAGGAAGCAACTAGCAATGCATTTTCAGAAATGCGTTAAAGATCCCCAGGAAAGATGGAGCAAAAACATATTTTTGCTCCATCCTATTATGATTCCTTTAGTTTCGCTATTTGGTGCAGTAGATTTATTAAATCGCACTGGTTTAGCCATTATGTATCTAGGGTTAGGGTCTAGTCTAGCAGTTTTCTTATACGTAGGTGCAATGAAAGGGATTCCGAAAGCTTTAGATGAAGCGGCGATTATTGATGGTTGTAATAGATTTCAAGTTTATTGGTACATCATGTTGCCCATGTTAAAGTCAACGACGGTAACGGTTATTGTTCTGAATGCGATCTGGTTCTGGAATGATTACTTACTTCCATCACTTGTGATCAATAAAGAAGGGATGTATACCATTCCGTTGAAAACGTTCTATTTCTTTGGTGAATATTCCACACAATGGCATCTTGCCTTAGCAGCTTTAGTTATTGCGATGATTCCAATAATTGTTTTATATATGTTCCTACAAAGATATATTATTGATGGTATTTCTGAAGGCGCAGTTAAATAATTTAATACAGGAGGAAAAGATATGAAGTTTACAGACGGTAATTGGTTAGTAAGAGAGGGGTATGAAATACATTTTCCAAAACTAATTCATGAGGTGGAAGAGATAGATGGTTCGGTAACCTTATATGCACCATGTAAATATCTCAATCATCGTGGAGACACTCTAGATGGCCCATTGTTAACGATTAAAATTTCATCCCCTATTGATGAAGTGATTCGTGTTGAAACATGGCATTTTAAAGGTGGCAAAGCGAAATATCCAAACTTTGATATTAGTGATCAACACAATTCGATAGCGTTAGAAGAGAATGAAGAGTATGTTTCTTTCACGAGTGGAACTCTTCGCTTACAAATATCTAAACAAAATTTTGCATTATCATTTGAAAATGCTAATGGTAGATTAACAGATGCTGATGGAAAAGGACTAGCATGGATTGATGGGCCGGCAAATAAAACCTATATGCGTGGTCAATTACGCCTTGGAGTAGGAGAGCATCTTTATGGTTTAGGTGAACGTTTTACGCCATTTATAAAAAACGGTCAATCAGTTGATATCTGGAACAAAGATGGTGGCACAAGCTCTGAACAATCATATAAAAATATTCCTTTTTATTTAAGTAGTAAAGGGTATGGTGTTTTTGTCAATCATCCTGAAGAAGTGAGCTATGAGTTAGGCTCTGAAACGGTATCTCGCGCTCAGTTTAGTGTTGAAGGAGAATATCTAGATTATTACTTTATTAATGGCCCTTCACCAAAAGAAGTAGTCAGTCGTTATACAGAATTAACAGGAAAACCTGCCTTACCTCCTGCATGGTCATTTGGCTTATGGTTATCCACTTCTTTTACGACAGACTATAATGAGGAAACGGTTAATCATTTTGTTGATGGCATGGCAGAACGTGGTATCCCACTAAGTGTCTTTCATTTTGATTGTTTCTGGATGAAAGAATTCGAGTGGAGTAACTTTATTTGGGATCGCCGTAATTTCCCAGATCCAGAAGGGATGTTAAAGCGACTGAAAGACAAAGGACTGAAGATTTGTGTTTGGATCAATCCATATATTGCACAGAAGTCAGTACTTTTTGATGAAGGAATGGAAAAAGGTTATTTATTAAAGAAGCCAAACGGTGATGTATGGCAATGGGATTTATGGCAAGCAGGTATGGGAATTGTTGATTTTACGAACCCAGATGCATGCAAATGGTTCCAAGACAAGCTGAAGGTATTATTGGATATGGGTGTAGATTCCTTTAAAACAGATTTTGGTGAACGAATCCCGACGGATGTCGTGTACCATGATGGATCAGATCCGCAGAAAATGCACAACTACTATGCTTATTTATACAACAAAGTAGTGTTTGATTTACTGAAAGATGTAAAAGGTGAAGAGGAAGCGGTTGTATTTGCGCGATCAGCCACTACAGGTGGACAACAATTCCCAGTACACTGGGGTGGTGACTGTGACTCGACATACGATGCGATGGCCGAAAGTTTACGTGGCGGTTTATCATTAACAACTTCAGGCTTTGGTTATTGGAGTCATGATATCGGTGGTTTTGAAAATACTGCGACTCCGGATGTATTCAAGCGGTGGACAGCATTCGGTTTACTTTCAAGCCATAGCCGTTTTCACGGTAGTTCTTCCTATCGAGTACCATGGAACTTTGATGACGAAGCCGTAGATGTTGCGCGTCACTTTACTAAGTTAAAAAATAGTTTAATGCCTTATCTTTATGGGCAAGCAGTAGAAAATAGTCAAACAGGCGTCCCTGTTATGCGTTCGATGTTGTTAGAATTCCCAGATGATCCACTATGTGAAACATTAGATCGTCAATATATGTTGGGAGATTCCATACTTGTAGCACCAATCTTCAATGAGGAAGGAATCGGCTCTTTCTACTTGCCAGAAGGTAGATGGACACACCTTTTAACCGGAGAAATAGTGAATGGTGGTACATGGATAAAAGAACATTACGATTACTTTAGTCTACCGCTTTTTGTAAAATCGAATACCATTTTACCTTTAGGAACAAGTGAAGAGAATCCTGTCTATGACTATACCGATGGTGTAACCTTTAAAATCTATCAGTTATCAAACAAACAAAAAGCGGAACGCACACTTGTTAACGCAAAAGGTGAAGAGATTGGGGCAATTGTAGCAGAACGAAATGCTAATAAGATTCAAGTACAGACAACCGGTGTCGAGCAAGCCTATCATATTGAAATTGTCGGCCATAAGAAAGTATCCGTAAACGCTGGAAAACAAAACGTTACAATTGAAATATAATGCAGAGTATTCGCGAGATATTTACACTTATCTCGCGAATACTAAATTCTAGTATTCTCTGAATGAATCCGTTATCATGGAGTGGTGAAGGGGTGAGTTTATGTCTACAAAACATCACATTATAGTTGGAGGATGTGGCGGTATGGCAAATGTTTGGTTGGACTACGTGGAACAACGTGAAAATGCCTCAATAGTAGGGTTGGTCGACCTCAATAAGGAAGCAGCTCAGAAAAAGGCTGATCAACGAAACTTACACGTACCTATTTTTACAGATATAGCAACAGCCATAAAAGAAACAGGAGCCAATCTCGTCTTCGATGTGACCATTCCAGCTGCTCATAAACAAGTTGTTACAACAGCACTTGAAGCTGGTTGTCATGTATTCGGTGAAAAACCGATGGCGGAATCTTTAAACGATGCTCTGGAAGTGAAAAAAATTGCAGAACGGACAGGCAGAACATATAGTGTCATGCAAAATCGACGGTATCTCAAAGAAATAAGATCCCTTCGCCATTTCTTGGAAAGGGATGGATTAGGGAAAGTTCATACAGTAAACGTTGATTTCTACTTAGGTCCTCATTTTGGCGGATTTCGTGAGCAAATGGATCATCCGTTAATTGTCGATATGGCAATACATACATTTGATCAGGCGAGATATATTTCAAAAAGCAATGCTGTCTCTGTCTATTGTCATGAATTCAATCCGACGGGTTCATGGTATAACGGTAATGCTTCTGCTATTTGTATTTTTGAAATGGCAGATGGGTCTGTATTTACATTCCGTGGTTCCTGGGCAGCAGAAGGATTTCGCACGTCATGGAACGGGGATTGGCGAATTATCGGAACGAAAGGGACAGCTAAATGGGACGGCTTTGATCATCTTACAACCGAAATCGTCAAGAAGCCATCTGACACAGCTTTTTTGAAAGAAACAGAACAAAGCACGATACTAAATAGTTGGACTGGGAAAGAAGAACATGCTGGCTGCTTAGATGAAATGTTTGCTGCTTTGGAAGAAAATCGTCAAGCTGAAACAGATTGTCATGATAATATTCATAGTATGAAAATGGTATTTGCAGCAATAGAAAGTGCAGAAAAAGGTGAGAAAGTTTATTTGTAATAGCGTTTTAACTGGATTCATATAAAACGAACGCAAAGACTAGCTAGATGTCCTTGCGTTCGTTTTTTTAATAAGTAAGCAACGTATAAAATTTACGCAGATGTCTAGCTCCGAGCGCCCAAAAACTAGGCGATTTCACGAATCGCCCTACGATAAGTCATCATCGGTTCACTATTCTCAGTGATTCCTTTATCTCAGTTGATTCGCTCCAGCCGCTACGTTTTTTAGCGGGCGCTTTGCGCTTTTCTTATTGGTCGATTTATACTCTTTTTTTGTAATTTTTTAAAAGCTAATAATGCCAGGTGCATGATAATAAGACTGGAAAGACACATAGGGAAAAATGGCAAAATCCCCGGTATACGTTCTGTCAATAATCCGATCAGCAAAGTAGTAACAAACATGGTAATCGTAAGAAACGGATTAGAGACTCCTGTTAATAGTGCGATTTTATAATAATCAAATGTTTTGTGATCAAAGTGCACCAACACTGGAAAGATATAAAACAATAATATTAAAAAAATAAGTGACAATGTTGCAAAAATAAAGAGCATTAGGTAATAGATAGACGGAGGAACTAAAAACAAATATTGATAATTAATATATAACAAGTAGGCAAGAACAGCTATTGGCCATAACAAAAGGTTTGCTTGGACGAAGTGTGTTTTATAGGATCGCCAAAACGTTTTAAAAACAGAAATGTCAATGTTCCCTTTCAACCATTGTCTAGTTATTGTAAACATCGATGCAGTAGCTGGCGCAACACCGAATAATAAAAGACCAAACACACTAAATAAAATCCAGAGAACATTGACATACGCAATTCTTGTTATCCATTCCATCACTGTATAAAGTTTTGTAATCAACCCATTTTGATTCATTGTATTCACCTCTACATTAGGTTTTTGCTTAGCATATTGACAATTGTCCAGAAAAAAATATTGTACATTTAATAAAAACGCGTTATAATTAAATAAATTAATCGTTCACTAGTATACTAGTTATATCAGATTGTTTCCTTTATCATATCAAATAATGCATAGAGGAGCAATACATTCTATTATCTAAACTACCATACTAGTATTTCTTATGTGCCATACATAGCAGATTAATAGTTGGAAGTAGGAGTGTTATCGCTTATTTTATTTTAGTACCAACACCTATTCCAAGTAATGAAGTATTTGGAATATCCGGTGAAAGGGGTGATGAATCTCCAGTAAATACCCAAAAAATGAAAGCGTTATATCAGGTATTGAGGTAGGGTTAATTAGGTACAATTTATTAAATTTCTCGGGAGGGTCAGCAAGTGCAAAAAAAATTATTCAGTGCATTGTTTGTGTTCATTACCATTACTTTATTGGTAGGTTGTATGGAAAGTAGTGATAGCAGTAACGACTCTGAGGAAGATGGTTTAACAACTATCACGACGGTACGTACACAAGATGATGGTACCGTTTACAAGGATGGTGAAGATGTTAACGACAATGTTGTAACAAGATGGGCTGAAGAGGAATTAGGCATTAACTTTGAATACTTATGGACACGTCCAAATGATGAACAGTATAATCAACAAATTCGTTTAATGATGTCATCCAATGAGCCTTTACCAGATGTATTTCAAGTAACAGATACGCAATTAATTGCTGACTTGGTTGAGTCGGGAAAGGTTCAACCGATAGGAGAAGCAATTGAAGAGCATGCTCCAGATCGCTTAAAGGATATTTTTGATGAATTTTCTGATGCCTTTAACCAAGCTACTATTGATGGAAAAAGATACGGGCTTCCAAGATTCTCTGGTGGTAATGGTACAGAATCATTAATGTGGGTACGTCAGGATTGGTTAGATAATCTTGGCTTGGAGGCACCGGAAACATTAGAAGAATTAGAAGCAGTGATGGATGCTTTTGTAAATAAAGATCCAGATGGTAATGGTAAAGATGATACCTTTGGTTTGTTACTATCTGCTGGTGAAGTTGGTTTTGGTAGAACAAATATTGGTGATACTAGCCCGGTATTCGGTATGTATGGTGATTATGTTCCAGGACTCTGGTCGGAAGGTGAAGATGGAAATCTAGTATATGGATCCATTCAAGAAAGCATGAAAGATAGTTTAAATAAGATGAAGGAATGGATGGATAAGGGATATATTTCTCAAGAACTTGCAGTAGCTGCAGCAGATCAGGCACAAGAGAATTTCGTATCTGGTAAAACAGGAATAGCATTTGGTCCTCCTTGGGCATGGGATTGGCCATTTGGAGAAATAACATCGAATGACCCAGATGCTGTTATTAAGCCTTATCAACTTCCTAGTGGTCCGGATGGTGAAATAGGTCGTAAAGGTGAATCATTATTGACAGGATCATTCTTGTTTAGTTCCGAATTTGATGATTGGGAGAAGTTCTTTGAATACTGGGATGAGACATATGGATATATTTTAAATGATTCTGAATACTTTGAGGATGGCTTATTTGAAGGTTATGACTATATTATGGTAGATGGTGAGCCTGTCTACGATCCGGATGTTATTGAAGAAGAAACTGGTGAGGAAAAAGTCGATCCAGGTCGCTATTTCTTACCAACAAATGTTCCAACATTCCCATATAAAATGTATGGCTTGTTACAAGAATTTCATGAGAACCCTGATAAAGAGCCATCTGGTGCATATGAAACAGACTTAGCTCAAAGAGATCCAGAATATATTGAAGCAGCAGCTATCATCAACCGTTCCAATGACATTCGAATTGAAAACAAATTTACTGGTGCTCCTACAGAAACGATGGCCGATCAATGGTCTAACCTAGAACAACTCGAATTAGAGATTTTTGCGGATATAGTGATGGGTAATGTAGAGTTAGAAGAATTTGATAGCTTTGTTGAAGAGTGGAAAGATAATGGTGGAGATCAAGTTACAGAAGAAGTAAATGAATGGTACCAAGAAGTACAAAGTGTAGAATAATAGCCAATAATTTGTGAAGCATCAGGTGTGAATTAAATATTTTTATTTATTTAATTCACACCTTCCTTCATTTATACAGATCGTTAGTAAAGGAGGATATGAGATGGAGGTAAAGAAAAAACAAAAGTGGAACATGAGACGTAATTGGCCCTTACATATATTAATATTACCAGCTGTTATTGTAGCATTATTTTTCCAATATGCTCCAATGGGTGGTTTGATCATGGCATTCCAAGATTATAAACCGTGGTTAGGTTTTTTTCAATCTGAATGGATAGGTTTTGAGCATTTTCAAACCATTATTCAAACAGATCATGCAAAACAGGTGATTTGGAATACATTGGTTATTTCAGTCTTGAAACTTATATTTGGTTTAATTGTTCCGATTGCAATTGCTTTACTATTAAATGAAGTTTACCACACTGTATATAAAAGGACAGTGCAAACGGTCATTTATTTACCGTATTTCCTTTCGTGGGTAATCCTTGGAGGTATTTTGCTAGATTTACTGTCGCCAGAAGGTGGTTTGTTTAATCAGTTTTTAGGGATATTTGGTATAGAACCAATCTTTTTCTTAGGTGATAATACTTGGTTTGTGCCTACAGTTGTTGTAACAGATTTATGGAAAGAAACAGGATTTAACACTATAGTCTTTTTAGCAGCTATTACAGCAGTAAATCCAAATTTATATGAGGCAGCACATATTGATGGTGCAAATAAATGGAAACAAACGTTATATATTACGTTGCCAGCAATGATGCCGATTATTATTGTTGTCGGAACATTATCTCTTGGAAATATTTTAAATGCTGGTTTTGACCAGATTTTTAACCTGTATAATCCACTAGTTTATGAGACAGGAGATATCATTGATACGTATGTTTATCGGCGAGCTTTAATAGATGGTGACTTCAGTTTTGGTACAGCAGTTGGTTTATTTAAATCTGTGATCAGTTTCTTCCTAATCGTATTAGGTTATCGTCTTGCTTATAAATATGCAAACTGGAGAATTTTCTAGGAGGTAATAGCATGATATACAAAACAAAAGGCTATAAAATTTTCACTGTCTTTAATTACATTTTTTTAGCATTCCTTGCTATTATTTGTATTTTGCCACTTATTCATATTTTAGCAGTTTCATTAAGTGGTAGTGCAGCAGCGTCAGGTAATATGGTCTCGTTATGGCCAGTTGATTTTACATGGGATGCTTATGACAAAACAATAGGAAATGATAATTTTATCAGATCCTTACTCATTGCTATACAGCGTACAGTATTAGGGACGATCATTTCAATGGGGTTATTATTATGTGCCGCTTATGGCTTGTCCAAGTATGACGAAGAGTTTAAAGGTCGTAAATGGTATATGTGGTTTTTCGTATTTACAATGTTATTCAACGGTGGTATTGTACCAACCTATATTATTGTCACTGGTCTTGGACTAGGTGATACGCTTTGGGCATTAGTATTGCCTACAGCAATCAATGCTTTTAACTTAATTCTTTTATTAAATTTCTTCCGTACGTCCGTACCAAAGTCATTAGAGGAATCTGCGTTTATTGATGGTGCCGGTCACTTTACGATATTTTTAAAGATTTATTTGCCAATTTCGATTCCAGCAATTGCGACGGTTTCCTTATTTACCATGGTATTTCACTGGAACCAGTGGTTCGATGGTCTGATTTATATGACTAATGAACGAAATTATCCCCTTCAGACTTTCTTACAGTCCATTGTTGTTAGGAAAGACTTGAGTAATGTTACCGACGCTGAGGAATTGAAGAACATGTCTCAACGTACAGTAGAGTCAGCGCAAATTTTTATTTCAGCATTACCTATGTTGATTGTCTACCCGTTTATCCAGAAATATTTTGTTAAAGGTATCGTTTTAGGAGCTGAGAAAGAATAATAAATATTTCTCGCAACCACGAATATTACTTTACTATATGGAAGTTAATTAATTTTTAATAGATTGGAGAGGTTTCATGTTAAAAGTAGCAATTATTGGTACAGGAGCAATATGTCCATCTCATGTAAAGAGTTATCTACAATTTCCTAGTAAGTGTAAGATTGTTGCATTATGTGATATTTATCCAGAAAAAGCGGAAAAAATCAAACAAGATTTCAACTTAGATGCGCATGTATTTGACAATTATCAGGATCTGATTGACAAGGAAGAGGTTGATCTAATCTCTATTTGTACACCACCATATACTCATGCAGATATTGCGATACACAGTTTGGACGCTGGAAAACATGTACTGGTTGAGAAACCGATGGCATCTTCTTTAGAAGAATGTGACGCAATGGTTGAAGCCGGCAAACGGAATAACAAAATTCTATCGGTTGTTGCTCAAAACCGATTTACTACACCAATGATGAAATTGAAGCATGTACTCGAAACAGAATTAATGGGCCCGATTCTCCATACACAAGTTGATTCTTTCTGGTGGAGAGGACATAGCTATTATGATTTATGGTGGCGAGGTACTTGGGAAAAAGAAGGCGGGGGCTGCACATTAAATCATGCTGTACATCATATTGATATTTTCCAATGGATGAGAGGCATGCCATCCGAAATAACGGCAGTAACAAGCAATACGGCTCATGACAATGCTGAAGTAGAGGACATTTCTATTGCAATTGGTCGTTATCAGGATGGGAGCTTAGCGCAAATCACTAGTTCTGTTGTTCATCATGGAGAAGAGCAGCAGTTGATTTTCCAAGGTAAGAAAGCGCGTGTCTCCGTACCATGGAAGGTAAAGGCGTCAACTTCAAAGGAAAATGGCTTTCCGAATGATGATCCTGAACTCGAGCGGTTATTGACAGAAGCATTTAACAGTCAGCCAGATTTAGAGTATGAAGGACATCCCGGTCAGATTGAAAATGTACTTGATGCGATTATAGAAAACAAACCGGTATTGGTTGATGGCATACAAGGACGTCAAACTTTAGAGTTGATTACAGCAATCTATGAATCTGCCAACTACCAGCGTACGGTGACATTACCATTAACGAAAGAGAGTCCTTTTTACACGAGAGAAGGTATTTTACAAAATGCGAAACACTTCTATGAAAAAGGAGCATCGGTAGAGAATTTCTCTGATACGGAAATTACAACTGGTGGTAAGTACGAATAGATGTTGTAAGGAGGTTACTATGGTTAATAAAAAAGATGGTATGAATTATGCACCAGAAGGAAAATCCAATAAAGTAGTTGATCCTGGGGAATTTCGAATTGCTGCAATTGGTTTAGATCATGGTCATATTTATGGAATGTGTAATGGTCTGATTGAAGCGGGAACAGATTTAGTATATGTCTATGATCCTGATCCAAAGAAGGTTGAAGCATTTTGTAACAAATTCCCTCAAGTAAAAAGTGTTGATAACGAAGATATTATCTATAATGATGATTCGATACATTTAATTGCATGTGCAAGTATCCCGGTAAGTCGTTATGAGATAGGGGAAAAAGCATTACATCACGGTAAACATTTTTTTGCGGATAAGCCCGCCTTCATTAAGCAGGAACAAGTAAAAAAAGCTCGTCGATTAGTGGAAGAGACTGGTTTGAAGTGGGGCGTTTACTATAGTGAAAGATTACATGTAGAAAGTGCCATTTATGCAAGTCAGTTAATTGAACAGGGAGAAATTGGCCGGGTGATTCAAGTAATTGGAACTGGTCCACACCGAGCAAATGCTGCCAATCGTCCGGACTGGTTTTTTGATCCGGAATACTACGGAGGTATTCTCTGTGATATTGGTAGCCATCAAATTGAGCAGTTTCTTCACTTTGCAGGTGCGAAGGATGCTAAAGTCTTACACAGTAAAGTTGCCAATTATCAATATAAAGACCATCCAGACTTTGAAGATTTTGGTGATGCAACACTAGTAGCAGATAATGGTGCAACCTTCTATTTCAGAGTAGACTGGTTTACACCTGATGGTCTAGGTACATGGGGAGATGGAAGAGCTATTATTTTAGGAACAGAAGGCTATATTGAGATTAGGAAGTATATTGATATTGCTAATCATAATACCTCCAATCATCTGTATCTAGTCAATGATAAAGAAGAAAAACATTTCGAGTTATCTGGAAAAGTAGGATTTCCATATTTTGGAGCGTTTATTCTAGATTGTTTAAATAACACAGAAAATGCTATGACACAGGAACATGCTTTTAGAGTAGCAGAATTATCTATTGAAGCACAGGAAAAAGCAATGAAAATTGAATAGGTGTTTATAAAAAAAGACATTCACTAAAGTTGGTGGATGTCTTTTTTTGGAGAATCTTCTTTTATTACAACTTCCATTTTATTAAAAACAGAAAGTTTGAATTTCCGGAATTATTTTTGAATTCAAGAATATTAATTATACTAAGATATTAAAATGCTACCATGCAAGGATGAAGAAATTTATATATTTTAAGTAAATGGATTGGAGCGTGAAAAATGTACAAAAAAGGGATGTTTTTTTACTAACAATGGAACTAGTGGTTTAAGGAGATTTACAGATATTACACGTGATCAAAAACAAGTTGAACCTCAAAAAAATGTAAGCGTTATCCCTCCGTTGTGAATTATCTGAACCAATCATTAGATCGATCTTAAGTTTTTACTGGTTTCATTAAAGGGTTGCTTCATATTTCTTTAACATAAAAAAGGAGTTAAAGCCTTTATGCATAAGGACAGAACACATGTACAATTATCAGCTAGGGATAAAATGTATGAACATATCAAAAATCGAATAATTAATTTAGATTACGAGCCAGGAGAAAAAATTTCTGAGAAAGATGTTGCTCTGCATTATAACGTGAGCAAAACACCTGTAAGAGAAGCATTTTTAAAGCTTGCTGAAGAAGAATTGATAAAAATTTATCCTCAAAGGTATACAGCAGTTTCCAAAATCGACTTGGATCTAGTCGAGGAAGGGAGGTTTTTGAGGGAGAATATTGAATGCGCGATAGTGAAAGAGGCATGTAACAAATTAAATGATGACTATTTCATGCATCTTGAACTAAATCTTAAATTACAACAGTTTTGTATAGAGAAAGGTTCCTATCAAGAACTTTTTGGCTTAGATGAAGAGTTTCATCGATTGTTATTTGAAATGTGCAATAAATTAAGAATATGGAAATTGATGAGATCAATGAACAGCCATTTTGATAGATTGAGAGTATTAAGATTAGCATCTAATCATGATTGGAAAATATTATTTGATCAACACACTAGAATTTTCGATAATATATCCAGTGGTCAACCAGAGAAGGCTGAAAAAGTTATGCTTGATCATCTTAATTTAGTTCATTTTGAAACGAAAGAATTGAAAAAGCAATATTTGGATTATTTTGAATAGAATCGATACCTGTTATGAAAGTTTATTGCGACAGGCTGCAATTGGAAGCTCCAATTACTTCGGTTACATTTGCCAACTATAATTTTAATTTGGAGGCTTTTATTATGAAAAGAATGATTCAAATGTTATCTGGTATATTGTTTTTCGTTGTGTTAATTGGTTGTCAAGAAGACAGTAGTTTGAATGAAAGTGAAACAGGCGAAAAAGAAGGATCGGATGATATCGTAAACTTAAGGGTACTACACAGTTTTACAGGTTCTCAACCGCAAGCACCAGTAATGGAACCAGCTTTTGAAGCATTTGATGAAGAACATGATGATATTCAACTAAATATTCAAACAGCAGCAGGTAACGATATTTTGGAACAGCTCAGAACGGAAATGGCAGCAGAAGATCCACCAGATGTTTTTACACATTGGGGAATGAGAAGAACTGAAAACTATATAAAAAATGGTGTAATACCTGATATTAGTGACATGATCGAATCTGATCAAGATTTAGATGGACTCTATATGGATGGAGCATTTGGACCTGTTACTTATCAAGGGGGCATCTATGGGTTACCATTTCAGGGTTATAGTTACTATCTAATGATAAATAAAGATCTGTTTGAAGAACATGGAGTAGATATCCCGACGAATTATGAAGAATTGAAGAAAGCCGTTATACAATTCACGGACGTTGGTTTGATTCCGTTTGCTGCCAATAATCATAGTGCAAGATATATGTTATTAACATGGTTTGCACAAAAACAAACTACCGAAGATTTAAGAAGTTATGCAACTGCAGAACAAGAATTTGGGGAAGATTTATTGCTGGCAGCAGAAAAAGCACAGGAACTAGCAGAATTAGGCGCATTTCCTGAAGGTTATATGAATTTGGAAACGGCCCAATCCTTAGAAATTTTCCATGCAGAACAAGCACCGATGTTTTATCAACATAGTTGGACAGTCGGCTCGATCGATGAAGAATTATTAGATTCATATGAAATTATTCCGTTTCCTCTAGGTGATGAGCAATCAGAACCTACTGTATTAGCGGGGACAGGACATTTTATTTATATGAGTCAACGAGCTTATGATGATCCTGATAAACGAGAAGCTGCATGGAAATTAATGAAAAAAATTGCTGGTCGTGATGTTGCAAAAGGATTTGTCGAGGATATTGCGAACAATACGGCATTAAACGTTGAATATGATGAGGAAAACGTTAATCCGATACTAAATCAAATCTTAGATGATATGGATAATGCTGAAAAGCTTTTACCTTCATACGAAGAAGAATTGTTTGCATCTGCAGTCGAAGGAGAATATTGGCCATTAACGGATGCTTTATTGTTAGGAGATATTACCCCTCAAGAATATGTGGATCAGATGAATGACATTGTAAGTGAACATCCAAATGTACAGTTTGAATAAATATCATTTCTCCAGGGGATAGAAGAAAACACTTTTATCCTCTGTCAAAATAAAAGGGGTGGTTTAATTTGGTTCGTCAAAGAATGCTAACTCTTATATGTTTCATCGTACCAACATTGCTGTTCTATATATATTTCTTTTTGAATCCTGTAATAGACACCTTCTACAATAGCTTGTTTGATTGGGATGGTATCTCACCTAAAGTTTTTCTCTTTGTAGATAACTATATAGAATTATTTACCGATCCAATCTTTTATAAATCCCTTTTAAATACTTTCTATTGGGTGTTTTTAGTGCTTGTAGTTCAAATTCCAATCGGTTTTTTTCTTGCTTATTTTATTTATCAGCGAGTCAAAGGTTATAAATTTTTAAGAACTGTTTATTTTATTCCTGTTATAACATCGTCCGTTGCTGTGTCACTTGCCTTTTCATTTATATACGAAGCACAGTTTGGGATCTTAAATAGCTTTTTAAAATTAATCGGTTTAGACAACTTAACAACAGCTTGGTTACAAGATTCTATTACTGCAATGACGGCAGTATCATTACCATTTGTTTGGAATTATATCGGTTTGATGATGGTAATATTATATTCAGGGTTACAATCTGTTCCAGATGAATTGATAGAAGCTGCTGAAATGGATGGGGTTAATCCACTACAAAAAATAGTCTATGTTATCTTACCATCGTTACGAAATGTATTAGTAATTTGTTTAGTTCTGGGTATCTCATATGCTTTTAAACAGTTTGATTACGTATTATTGTTGACGAATGGTGGGCCAGTACACTTAACAGAAGTTACAGGTACCTATATGTATAAGCAAGGATTCAGTGAAAGTAGATACGGTTATGGAAATGCTATAGCAATTACCATGATGTTTATTGTTATTGTTTTTACAATGGTAATAAATAGAATGTTACAACCAAAAGATATATAATGGAGAGGTGAGGATATATATGGGTAAAGTCTTTTCTAATTTTGTATCCCCTTTAAAGTATCTATTCATATGGGGATATTTCTCGCTGACTTTCGGCTTATTTCTTTGGGTATTAATAACATCATTTAAGTCTAATAGGGAGATTTTTTCAAATCCATTTGGTTTACCAGAATCATTTAATATTGACAATTATATTTTTGCATTATTTGATGTAAATATGGTCATGTATTTGTTGAATAGTCTAATTGTTGCAGTAGCTACCGTATTGTTATGTTTTGTACTTGGTTCTACGGTTTCTTATGCATTATCAAGATTTGAGTTTAAAGGAAATACGTTCATATATTTACTATTTATTATCGGGTTAACCATCCCACTTCAATCCTTGATATTTCCTATGTTTTTTAAAATGCATACGTTAGGTTTAAGAGACACCATTTTCGGAATAATCATTGTGTACACTGCTTTAAATTTACCTAAAACAGTTTTTTTACTAGTAGGATTTATGAAAGGGGTTCCAAAAGAAATGGAAGAAGCGGCGATAATTGATGGATGCAATTATTGGAAGGTATTTTCGAAAGTGGTCATTCCTATGAGTAAGCCAGTACTTGCTACAGTAGGTATTTTAGTGTTTATCGCTGCATGGAATGAATACATTTTTGCAACCGTTTTAATTTCTTCAGATGTAACAAAGACTTTGCCACTTGGGTTAGCAAGTTTTCAATCTTCGCATTTAAGTGAATATGGATTAATTGCAGCAGGAGTTATTATCTCCATTATTCCAGTATTAATTGCTTATATTCTATTTCAAGAACAAATTATTAAAGGTATGGCATCAGGTGCTGTTAAGGGATAATACAAACTAGTTTATTAGAAAGGTTAGGAGAGGTTATGTATAATTTACATCTTTCAGCTAGGGATAGAATATATGAGCACGTTAAGAATCGTATCTAAAGCCAGGAAAAAAGTATCGGAAAAAGATGTTACCCAATATCGTTACTAGAAACACATGTAAGAGAAGCTTTTTTAAAACTTGCTAAAGAAGAACTGCTATTTTGAAGCAAAAATGTAATGACAAATTAGAATTATAGATATATATAACAATATACATGATGAATAGGTGGTGTGATAAAATGAATCAAAAAGAAGCTCAACGTAAAACTATTGAAACTTTAACAAAGGCAGGGTTATTTTTAACGGAAGAGGAAAAGCAACGTGTGGAAATTGCTGATTTTGGTCTAAATCGATTAGAGCAAGAAGGCTTACAGTTAATTACATATGAAAATAATTCCCACTATTGTGCTAAAGAACTTGTCTTGTTTCCAAATCAAACATGCCCTGAGCATAAGCATCAATGCAACGTATTCGGTGGAATCGTATATTGTTCACCTGGGTTTAATTCAATCTCGTGAAATACGGTATAATATGCTTCACTTTCTTTCGGAATTGTTGCTTGGATCGGTTCCGTCGGTTCTCCTTCTACATATAAATAAACTTTACCTGCCCGACAGCGAAATGTTTCTTGCTTTCCTTCTGTTTGACCAATCGGGGTTTCCAAGCAACAGATCAAGGTGCAGTTGTTTCCGAATTTTCTACTACAAGTCGTGACGAGTATGATATCTTTACAAATCCTGGAGTTAATCGAATATCTTAATATAATAGGAGGACAAAATGAAGCTAGCAAAAAATCAAAAATTATTGTTTATTGGAGATTCTGTAACTGATTGTGATCGTGCAAAACCAGAAGGGGAAGGATTATTTCAAGCGTTAGGAACTGGATATGTTTCCATTGTTGATGCATTTCTACAATCGACATACCCTGAATTAGGAATCCGTGTCGTAAATAAAGGGATATCCGGAAATAATGTTATAGATTTAAAGAATCGGTGGCAGGAAGACGTACTTGACCAAGCGCCGGATTGGTTAGTCATCATGATCGGTATTAATGATGTGTGGCGCCAATTCGATACTCCCTTTATTCCAGATCGACATGTTTATATCGATGAATATGAGAAAATATATCGGGAGCTAGTCGAGCACACAAAATCAGAAGTAAAGCAATTAGTGCTGATGACACCTTTTTATATCGAATCTAATTCCAATGATCCAATGCGTTATAAGATGGATGAATATGGTGAAGTTGTTAAGCGAATTGCGAAAGAACACGATACATTATTTGTTGATACACAAAAAGCATTTAACACCGTTTTAGAGAAAATTTATCCGGCTGCAATTGCATGGGATCGAGTTCATCCAAATCACACAGGTCATACGGTTTTAGCAAAAGCTTTCTTAAATACGATAGATTTTAACTGGCGAAAACAATAAAGGTAACTATACTTGTCTAGTCTCAGTTGCGGTTCGTACTATTGAGTAATTGTTGGATATCCCCGGAAGCGAAATCCTGTTCCGGGGAAAAAGCATTCCCTTCCGAGGAAAAGGTCTCCTGTTCCCTGGATAAGTGAATATAACCAGGGAAGAGAAGCGAATATCCCCGGAAGCGAAATTCTGTTCCGGGGAAAAAGCATTCCCTTCCGGGGAAAAGAGCTCCTGTTCCATGGATAAGGGAATATATCCAGGGAAGAGAAGCGAATATCCCTGGAAGCGGAGCACATATCCCCGGAAGCGAAATCCTGCTCCGGGGAAAAAGCATTCCCTTCCGAGGAAAAGGCCTCCTGTTCCATGGATAAGGGAATATATCCAGGGAAGAGAAGCGAATATCCCTGGAAGCGGAGCACATATCCCCGGAAACGAAATCTCGCTCCGGGGAAAAGCATTCCCTTCCCGGAATAAATAATGAATTTATCTTCTTTTATTACTCATAGCCGCTTATTGATCCATTGCATAACATTATCCAGTGCTAAATCTCGATAGTGGGCTTGTAATGGGTGATGGAATCCATCATTAAACGTAACGAAATGCTTATCCGGTATCGAAACGGAATGGAAAAAATCTTGAATAAAACGAGGATGTATGATCGGATCTTTTTGATCGTAGACAAATAGAACAGGGAATTGGAATAAGGCTGCTTCTGCTATCGCATCAACTCCATTTTGGATTAACTCAAATAGCCAACGTGGCGTATATTGCGATGTCATTAATGGGTCTTTTTTTAGTTCTTTTTTCTTTGGTAGATACGGTTCTAAGGATGTTATTGCTCTGAAAATCCTTTCCCACTTATTAGGACGTATCGATAGGTTTGGTAATACACTAGAAGCAACTGCCAAGATTTTCTTGCTAAAAGAAGGGAGCTCAAAACGCAATGCTAATGCAGGTGAAGATAGGATTACACCATTTGTCTCATATGCGTAAATTTGACTGTAACGAATTACAATTAAACCACCTAAGCTGTGACCGAATAAAAAAATGGGCATATGTTGAAACTGGGCGGATACCCACTCAACGAGCGTATGCAGGTCGTCTATATATTCCTGGAATGTATTGATGTGCCCTCGAGCTCCGTCTGATTGCCCGAAACCTCGTAAGTCAGGGGCAACTACAGCAATTTCATGGTTGACGCATTGGGCGGTAATCGGCTGATATCTGCCAGAATGTTCACCGGCTCCATGCACAATAATAATGACTGCCTTTGGATGAGAAGGTGTCCAGGTTTGATAAAAAAGGTTAATGCCATCTTTTGATTGGATATAATTGCTCGAATACATGATATACCTCCACTTTAGCTTTATAACCGTGATAACCGTCCGTAAGCTCCGCTGATGTAAGTTCATCTATAAGATAAATGTCATCACACCATATAGAACGGCAGAAATAGCAAGTGCGATTAAGGCTGGAACTAATTTATACCTAGCGTATTGCATCGCATTAATGTTCAACAATCCAGCAATCGTATTATTGTTGTCACTCAACGGTGATGCGATTGAACCAAATGATCCGCTTGCAAATACCGCTCCTATTACTAATGGTAAGGATGCATCAGCAGCCTGTGCTAGAGAGACCCCAAGTGGCATTAAAATACCCCATGTTCCCCAGGAAGAGCCAATAAAATAAGACACAAACGAACCAATTAAAAACATGACAGGTGGAATCAACATAGCAGGTACCCAATCTACATTGTTGGTAACAAACGTTGAAAAACCAAGATCTTCCGTAACAGAAGATAACCCCCATACAACAGCTAATAAAAGGATGACAGACATAAGATTATTTCCAGCCTCAATAAACTCATGTATAGTGTTTTTTAACGAGTTTTTTTGAATGATTTGCATGATGACCGTTATTAATAAGGTAATAAATAATGCCACCACCATTGCCTGTAAGACATCGGCTTCGATAAAGGCCTGGAAAAATCCATATCCTTGTTGATTACCATCCCACCAGGTCAGGAACAAAGTTAAGATAATTACTAATGATACGGGAATGATTAAATTCCATGGTTTTGCTTCGATATCATCGGCAGAGCTGTTGTCTTCATCTTTAATTCGTTCAGGGTCACGTTCATCTTGATCAATTTCTTTTGGGTGGCGGAAGATAACGAATAACGTCCCGATAACAATCATTGAAATGGCAAAAAAATTAAACGGAATACTGCGAATAAACATAGAATAAGGATCAGCTTCAATTCCTTGATTTTGTAAACCCATTTCGATAACGGAAACCATATAACCAACAAAAGCTGTAGCAATCGGGATTAACACAATAACGGGTTGTGTACTTGTCTCAATCATAAAGGCAAGTTCTTTGCGAGTCATGTTAATTTTTTGTAATAATGCCTTCATAATTGGTGCTACTGTTACAATCCGGAAACTAGGAGCACTAAATGTACCAAGTGTCGAAGCCCACGTAAGCAATAACGCTTCCCTTTTAGAATTAATTTTCTCAGAAGTCAATGCAACAAATCCTTTGATACCACCTGAAGCCTTCATAATCCCGACAAGACCAGAAAACATATATAAGAAAATGATGATCTTTAAATTATTAATATCTGTTAAGCTGTCTACGATATATTGTGCTGCTTGTTCGATACCACCTATTAGAGATGGCTCAACGAAATAAGCCCCAACGATCAGTCCTAGAGTTAATCCCGGGAATACTTGTTTTGTTTTTATCGCTGTTACGATCACAACGATAAACGGAATAATGGCAATCCAACTACCTTCCATTTGTGTAGCTCCTTTGATAACAAACTGATGCTTATAGCTTGTATTAAAATGATAAAACTATACTTTGGTAAAAGGGTAAAATGGGGAGTGATTGTCCAGATGAATAGATAGAAAAGCTAGATGCTTCAACTTCGACAGCATCATAGATGAGCATGTTAAATAAAAATAAGAAAACCAGCCGTTTCATAATTGGAAGGCTGGTTTTTCGCTCTCATTTCTATATAAAATTTACTGCTGCTGTTGCAACCTTTGCTCTACTTGCTGACAAACGTCATTCGCATTAAGTCCTTGAGCACTGATTACTGAACCTTGAATCGCAGTGTCTTGCATCCCCATCACATTTTGGTCTTGGCCAGAAACTACACAGCAATCACAGCCATTAGCATCTTGTTCTTGTCTTAATGTGATGACTTCATGCCCATTTTCCTGTAATTGTTGTTGTACTGCTGTTAAGGATTCCTCTACTCCAATACGTGCCATTTTATTTCCTCCTTAAATTAACATCATCTTTTGATATCATACATAGTCATATGTTTTACTACTTTTATCGTTTTATTCCTCAAATTTTTTTACTTATTAAATACCTTCCTGCATGAAAACATAATCACTGCAAAAAATAATGCTGAGGTGATCATCATGAAAAGCAAGCGAAAAAAGAGCTTTCAAATGCCTAACCCAGCAAACCAGGATGGAGAATTGGGAATCAGAAAAGACGTAGATTCCGCACATCTTGAAGATTCACGTGAGCGCTATGCAGGAGACTCTGTTGACGCACATAAAGAATTGGAAGAAGCGAATGAATATGTTGCTAACAAAGAAATAGAACAAGTAAGAAATAACTCGTAACTTTGAATAAAATGGAAAAAAGGATGATTAGTATGAAAGAGAAAAATCCACAAAAAAGAGTAGAAATTGAACAAGAGTCAATACCTGAAATTAATCATGAAACACATCATCCTGATAGGGATGAAACAAGACTACAACAAGCATCAATGGAACCTGGTAATGATTATTTAAAAACGGAAACAGGTGGACAAGGTGAAAAATAAAAAACAATCAACAAAGCATACCAATGACAAACTAAAAAATAAGAAAGATCATGAATTTTCTGAAGAACTATCGGATGGCGGAGAAAGAAATGAAATGTTGAGAAGACAAACTGGCAGAAATTGTGGTGGACTATAATTCATTTGTGGCTAACTTTCGAAAATGAAGGTTAGCCCTTTCAATAATTTTAAACTTCTTTTAGATTTTTTATTTTTTTAAAGTACCAAAATCGTATATAATAGAATTACACTTTAAAACGTTTTCATTTTTAGCTACGTAATATAAAAGGAGTTGGACATATGAATCAGTTAGATCGATTGTTTAACCAATTTTATGATAATGCACTAGAAGAAACGGTTAAAGCGGTTGGACCCGTCGAACGAAAACTAACTTTAAAAAGTAGTTTAGTAGAGTTGTTAGGTGACTTCTCTTATTTAGACGAAACACGAGTGGAGCTGAAACCTACAGTTAAGGAAACGAAAGAATTTGATGACTATACAAGAGAATTGATTTCCTTACCAGTTACAGAATTAATCCACATACCAGTCTATGTCTTGACACCCAAAAATGAACAACAAACCTATGCTGCAGTTTTAGCACTTCATGGTCATGGCTATGGTGTTAACGAAGCAGTTGGACTGACTAAAAGTGGAGAAGAAGAACTAGGAGAGCCAGGTATTCATAAGCAGTTTGCAGTAGAATTGGTAAAACGTGGTATAAAAGTGTTCGCACCAGAAGTAATGGGATTTGGAGATCGACGGCTCACTCGAGATAAGGAAGCTGGCAATATTAATTCTTGTGAAGCAATGGCAACAAACCTGTTAATGGAAGGGAAAACGCTTGCGGGTTTACGGATTTGGGAGGCACGTCGTATGTTAGATTATATCGAAGCCTGTTCTGACGTAGATACTGCACGAATAGGAATGATGGGTTTTTCTGGTGGAGCAGTCATTACGACATATACAGCTGCCCTAGACCTTCGTGTAAGTGCAACTGTCTTAACAGGATTCCCGAATACTTTTAAGGGAAGCATTATGGCGATGCATCATTGTATTGATAATTATATACCAGGGATTTTGAATTATGCGGAATTGCCGGAATGGATATCATTAATCTCACCAAGAAGTTTATTTATTGAATCAGGGGAAAAAGATCCGATTTTTCCCAATAAATTTGTAGAAGAGGCAATTGCTGAAATTGAGAAATACTATCATAATCGCTCTGAAAAATTCGCTTATGATATTTTTCCTGGGGTCCATGAAATTAGTGGAAGAAAGTCGTATGATTGGTTGATAGATCAGTTGCTTTCCTATTGAGGGAAGCTCACTACGATGAAATCTATAAACGACGGAAACTTTATGTAAAATTCTTGTTTGCGATTTCAGTTTCTCATGAATGTGATATACTCATAATTAAAGACAGAATGGTAGCAGGGGGAGAAGTTGCGCGATGAAAAAATTATGGGAAACGTTGAAAACGATGTCTTTTAAAGAAGCTGTAGATTATATTTGGGAATATTATAAAATCCACATAATTGGGATTGTATTAGGAGTAGCTTTTCTAGTATCCATTTTATCGACTATTTTTGGGGAGAAAGAAGAAACCTATGAAGTGATGGTTGTCAGCCAAATACCGTATGATATTACGGAGCAATTCTCCAATCAAGTCAATGAGAAATACTTTGATGAATTCCAAGTAACAGTAAATAATATAACTTCTGGAGGCGAATCTATTGCGGATTTGTCCTATGCAGATATTCAAAAGTTTTGGGCTAATATTGGGGCTAATATGGTGGATATTATTGTAACGAATGAAACGATAGCGGAACAAATGGTAGAACAGGAAGGAATATTAGAAGTAGACGAAGTGGTTGACGAATCATTATTGGAGCAGAATGGTGTGGAATTATATCAGTTCGGAACAGAGTCGGTATATGGGATAGATACGAACCAATTAGATGTTTTTGATGATATCGAGCCTTTCCAGGATAAGGTTTTAATTATCCCCATTAATTCAGAAAACCATGACAAAACCACACAATTTTTAGAAACGTTATTAGAATCCTAACCAAGAAATCGACAAGAACAACTTGTCGATTTCTCATTAGATAATGGGAGCGGACATCTGTTCCGTTATTTGTTACAAAAGTGCCGTTTTTAGCGTGTTAACGGACAATTATTCCGCTATTCATCGAAAATAACGCTTATTTTGATCAAAAGTAACCGAATAAGGGATTAAATGTCCGCCACCATCGAATAATAGCTGTTTTTCCATTAAATAACGGATTAAATGTCCACTCCATAAAACGTTAGTGTCGCCCAACATATCCAAGCCGTAGAAATCAACAGCAAATTCATTGAATAGTTGCTTGTAATTTTATAATTTATAAGTTAGAAGGTGTGTTTACAATGAAAAAAGCCATTTATGTAATGGATCAGCGTTCGTTTGATCTAGTATATCCAAAGTTTGTAAGAGAAGAGATTGAACAATTGGTTGATATAGTAGCAGAGCCTATCAATAAAGAACAAATGCTGGATGATTTATCAGTACTTCAAGAGGTGGAGATATTACTAACTGGCTGGGGCTGTCCAGCGTTAGATGAAAGATTGCTAGAGCATGCACCAAATTTGAAAGCGGTGTTATATGCAGCTGGCTCGATTAAAACTGTCGCAACAGAAGCAGCCTGGGAAAGAGGTATTCTATTTACAACAGCAGTTTCGGCAAATGGACAACCAGTAGCAGAATTTACCTTATCACAAATTCTATTTTGTTTAAAAAACGGTTGGCAATTTGTACGTAGTATTGAGGCTACCCAACAATATCCAGCAAAACCTTTTGCAATAAAAGGGGCTTACCGGAGTGTTGTCGGATTAATATCTTTAAGTACAGTCGGGAGACATACAGTAGAGTTGTTAAAACCATTTGATATAGATATTTTAGCTTACGATCCATTTGTTTCAGAGGAAGAAGCCAATCAATTAGGGGTAAAACTGTGTTCACTGGAAGATATTTTTCATAAAGCAGATGTTGTTTCCCTTCACACGCCATTGTTGGAGGAAACAATTGGTATGATTACGGCTAATCATTTCAGCGTAATGAAGCAAGGGGCTAGCTTCATTAACACTGCTAGAGGAGCAGTTGTCCGTGAGAAAGAAATGATCGATGTTTTACAACATAGAACAGACATCACCGCAGTGTTGGATGTAACGGATCCTGAACCTCCAGTGCAAGGTTCTCCGTTATATCAAATGCAAAACGTTGTATTAACACCTCACTTGGCCGGAAGTGAAGGAGAAGAATGTGGCAGAATGGGGGCCTATATGTTAGAAGAATTAAAGCGATATATCAACGAAGAACCGCTCCAATGGTCCGTATCTAAGCAGCAATTTCAAAAAATGGCTTAAGAAAGGGGATTTAGCATGAAAATAGGTTTGTGCTCGGTAACATTTCGTGATAAAAGTCCAGAACAAATTGTAGATTTAGCGATGGAAGTTTCGTTAGACGGGATTGAATGGGGCGGAGATGTCCATGTTCCACCTAGAGATTACGAGCATGCAGAAAAAGTAGGTGAAATCACGAGATCGCGAGGCTTAGAGGTAAGTTCCTACGGTTCTTACTATCGGCTAGCAGACCATACTGGTAATGAATATGATTTTACCACAATTCTGGAGACGGCAAAGAAATTACAAGCACCGGCAATTCGTGTTTGGGCAGGTATGAAAGGAAGTAACGAGGCAAATGGTCATGATCGTAAAAAAGTAGTCGAGGATGCTAGAAGGGTAGCAGATTTAGCCTCAGATAAAGGGATTACTGTACATTTGGAATATCATGATCACACGTTAACAGATACAAAAGAAAGTGCCAGACGACTAATGGAAGAGATCAATCATCCTAACCTTTTCCTATATTGGCAGCCTGCTAATAATGTCTCCGTAGCAGAACGGTTAGCGAGTATCGATTTAGTGAAAGAGTGGATAACGAATGTCCATATTTTTCACTGGCATTCTTTTGAGGACCGTTTGGAGCTTATAAGTGGTGAAGGAGAATGGCAACAATATTTAAAGGCAATCCAGCAAGATGGACATGATCGCTATGTATTAATGGAATTTGTCAAAGATGATGATGAAAGACAATTTCTGAAAGATGCTCAAACATTGCATATGTTAAGAGATACCATATATAAAACAACCTGATAACGAATATCAGGTTGTTTCTCTTTTGATTAAGGTTGTATCGATATATACTTTCTTGCAAATTTGCCGATCATCTCGCAACCGTTCCATCATCAGGTCTACCGCAGTTTTCCCCATTAACTCTTTTTCAATCCGAACACTTGTGAGTGCTGGGTAAACATATTTCGAAACGCTAATATCATTAATACCTATTAAGCTGATATGATCAGGTATCTCGATTTTGGCTTCATTTACTGCTTTCAGTGCACCGATAGCTAGCGGATCGTTAGCGGCGACAAAACCAATCTTATTTTCCAATGGACTTTGCAAAAATTGATTCATTAAATCATACCCACTGCCAACATTAAAATGATCTAATAATATCAGCCTTTCATCTAATAATTCTTTTTCCTTCAAATATTCTCGAAAGTAATGTTCACGAATATCTTGGACAGGATCGGCTGTTCCTTGTAATGTTTCCTTCCCGCCGATAAAGCCAATCTGCTTGAGATTAAGCGTTAAAAAATGATCGACTGCTTGTCTGATCACGCTGCGAAAATCAGTCAGTACCGCGTCACAACCAGTATGTTCAATGTCAGAATCGACCAAGACAATATGTTGTGTTAGCTGTTTGAATTGGTCAATTTGGTTTTTGCTAAAACGCCCGACCGCAAGAATGCCGTCTATATCTTTCGGAATATCCGCCAATTCATGTACTGTATATTTTAATAAATGAAGATGATGCTGATTGGCTTGCTCTTCAATGCCATGTCGGATCCCCATGTAATATAAATCGGTAAGTTCTTCAGCTTCTGTTACCCAATGTACGAATGCGATTCTTCTCGTTAATTTTTTCCGAGGCGCTTTCTTTTGATAAGAAAGGGATTCTGCGATTTCAAAAATCTTTTTTTTCGTGTCATCACCTACTGATAGCTTCGGATCGTAATTTAATACTCGTGAGACTGTTGCGATCGAAACACCAGCTTTTTCGGCAATTTCTTTAATGGTTGCCATGCTATTCACTACCTTTAAGTAAAATAAGTAAAAATTAACTTGACTAGTTTTACTAATTATTTTATTATACTAGCTAAGAAAACACAATCTTTTGTTAGAAAATGTATACGATTTCACAACGGGGAGGGTTTTGATGTTAAACAAATCAAAGTTAGATTACACAGCTCCAAAGAATGGTTATCCGGAATGGAATAATAATCCAGATATATTTCAATTAAACCGGATGCCACAGCATGCCATAGCGATTCCTTATCAAAGTCGCAACCAGGCTTTGGCACAACAAGAACAGCAGTCCTCTTATTATCAAAATCTAAATGGTAAATGGTATTTTCACTTTTCGGAAAATCCAGACAAACGAATAAAGGAATTTTACCAGACAGATTATGATGTTTCCAATTGGGATAAGATTCAGGTACCTGCACATTGGCAATTAGAAGGATACGATTATCCTCAATATGTCAATACAAGATATCCTTGGATTGAACATGATGACATTAAAGCACCTTTTGCTCCAACTAATTATAATCCAGTAGGTCAATACGTTACAACCTTTAAGGTGCCTGAAAAGTGGGCTGACCAACCGGTTGTCTTACATTTTGCAGGAGTTGAAGCTGCTTTTTACGTGTGGTTAAATGGAGAGCTCGTAGGTTATAGTGAGGATACATTTACACCAGCTGAATTTAATCTGACTCCGTATTTACAAACTGGAGAAAATAAATTAGCAGTGGAAGTATATCGCTGGGCAGATGCAAGCTGGTTAGAGGATCAGGATTTTTGGCGTATGAGTGGGATTTTTCGTGATGTTTACTTATATGCTTTACCGGACATTCACTTATATGACCATCGTGTCCGCACTACTTTTGATCAAGACTATGAGAACGCAGAATTGGAAGTGCAAGCACAACTAATCAACTATCATCTAAAACCCTTCTCTGCCAGTCGTCTAGAAGTAGAATTATTAACGGATGAGCACGAAGTCGTTACCAAACAGTCAGTTGAACTTGATATTGCGAGTAAAGAAAAAGCAGAAGTAACAACGAAAACAACGATACCAAATCCTAAAAAATGGAGTGCGGAAGACCCCTATTTATACACACTTGTTTTTACTTTAACAGGTGACAATGATGAGGTTGTTGAGGTATTTGCAACAAAAGTAGGGTTCCGTCAGTTTGAACTAATCGATAATTTGATGCATATCAATGGAAAAAGGATTATCTTCAAAGGGGTTAATCGTCATGAATTCACAGCAGACAGAGGACGAGCTGTAACCGAACAAGATATGATTGATGATATTGTCTTGATGAAGCAGCATAATATTAATGCGGTTCGAACTTCCCATTATCCGAACCATCCGAAGTGGTATGATTTATGTAATCAGTATGGCTTGTACGTGATTGACGAAACCAACCTAGAAACCCATGGTACCTGGCGTTATGGTCAGGAAACATTGGAGGATGCTTTACCTGGAAGTAAACCAGAATGGACTGCCAATGTTTTAGACCGATGTAAATCTATGTATGAACGTGATAAAAATCATCCCTCGATCGTTATTTGGTCTCTTGGGAATGAGTCATTTGGTGGAGATAACTTCTTGAAAATGCATGATTATTTTAAAAAAGAGGATCCGACTCGTCTTGTCCATTATGAAGGTGTTTTCCATTATCGTCCTTCAGATGCTGCTTCTGATATGGAATCTACCATGTACCGTAGCCCGCAGGAGTTAGAATTTTATGCAAAGCAGCCGGGAGAGAAAAAGCCGTATATTTTGTGTGAATACAGTCATTCGATGGGGAACTCCACCGGAAACCTCCATAAATATACAGAGCTTTTTGATCAATATCCTTCCTTGCAAGGTGGCTTTATTTGGGATTGGAAAGATCAAGCATTAAGACATCAGACGAAAGATGGAACGGAATTTCTTGCTTATGGCGGTGACTTTGGTGAATCCCCACATGATGGTAATTTTGCTGGTGATGGCTTGATTTTTGCTGATGGTACTGTTTCACCAAAATTGCTAGAAACGAAAGCATGCTATCGTAATATTGATTTCGAAGTTATTAATAGGAAGACTGGTGAATTTAAAGTAGTAAATAAACATCTTTTCCAACGTTTAAACGATTATAAATTAGTTTGGACTGTAGAAGAGAACGGAGAAGTGATAGAGTCTGGCATTCACCCGTTAGATGCGGAACCAGGCAGTGAACAAATCGTAAAATTAGCCTATCAAAGCGAACAATTTCAGCCAACAAAAGAGCAAATTGTTACATTACAAGTAATTTATGAGTATCCACCATTCTGGGCAGAAACAGACCATGAGGCGGCTTTTGAGCAATTTATTGTCCCTGCTGCTTCAAATAAAGAACCTGTCCGTGGCAATGTGCATATCGAAGAGGATGCTCATGTTTATCGAATGACGGGTGAATCATTTACAGTTACGTTTGATAAGGTATCAGGTTTATTATCCTCCTATCAAGTGAAGGATAAGGAGTTTATTAAACAGCCTTTAACACCGAATTATTGGCGAGCAATGACTGATAATGATCGTGGTGCAAAGGTAGATCAAACAAGTGGTGAATGGCGTAAAGCTAGTTTGGAAAGAAAATTGGTTGATTTCAAGGTTCATGACAGTGAAAAGCAGATCGTAGTTGAAGCAAGTTATCGCCTGCCAACATCTACTATTTCGATGGTTAACTTAACCTATACGGTAAATCCAACGGGAGAGATTGAAGTAGAACAGCAATTACTTCCTGGAGAAAGGTCAGCGGATATACCGGAGATCGGCATGCGCTTTGAAATGGGTGCTACTTTTGAGAATCTGACTTGGTATGGTAAAGGACCACATGAAACGTATTGGGATCGCCAAAAAAGCGGTAAAATAGCCCTTCATAATGGTAAAGTGAACGATCAATTACAGCCATACTTAAAACCACAGGAAAGCGGAAATAAGTGTGGTGTCCGTTGGTTGGAGCTTTCCGATGGAGAAGGCAATGGACTGAAGATAACGGGAGACCCTACCGTTGAAGTAAATGCTCTTTCCTATACACCATTTGAATTAGAAGAAGCTAGTCATCATTATAAATTGCCAGAATCAGATAAAGTTTCTGTTCGTGTTAATGGTTGGCAAATGGGTGTTGGAGGAGATGATAGCTGGGGTCAACAGGTTCATCCAGAATATCGATTGCATGCGAATCGCTCTTACCGTTATCAATTCACATTAAAAGGTTTTTCCAGATAACTTTGTATTTGTGGACAAATAAGCGTATAATAGAGGTATCACCCATGAAAGGGAGTGCCGTATGGCTTATTTTAATAACCAGAAAGAACCTGTCCAAAATGTTGAGACGAATGTTTGGTCCTGTGTAAGTGATGATTGTCAAGGCTGGATGCGTGAGAATTATTCATTTGAAAAAGAACCTGCATGTCCAATCTGTAAATCAGAAATGAAGAAGGAAGTAAGAGTAATTCCGGAAATGAAATAATAGATGAGAAGCTACTCCCTGATCAGGGAGTAGCTTTTTCATTATTTATTGAGATAAGCTAACTATATAGAAAAAGTACTTGTTTATAAAAAGAGCTAGGAAGTATTTGTTGGATAATTATTACATCTGAACATTTCAATTATCGTATAACAAATGAATAGTTATTTGCTTTCTAGCTTGACAGAAGGGGCAATAAAAAGCTAAAAATAGAGTGTAGAATGTTTTGTTATTCGGACATTTTAACTAGATAAAGAGGCAGAGGGATAAAATGATGAAGTTGACGATACGAGAGATTGCAAAAATGGCAGGGGTTTCACCAGGAACAGTGTCAAAAGTAATTAACCAAACTGGTAGCATTAGCCCAAACACGATTCAAAAAGTAAAGAAAGTCATAGAAGATACAGGATATCAACCAAGTTTTTCAGCAAAAGCTCTTGCAACAAAGAAATCGAATATGATTGGCCTTATATATGCTGGGGAAGTTCATGTTGAATTCAACCATCCTTTCTTTAACCAGGTTATTAATTCCTTCAAAAACACGGTAGGACAGCTGGGCTACGATATTCTTATTTTTTCAAACCAATCGTTTAATATTGGGAAAGAAGACTATGTAGCTCGAGCAAAGCACTACCAATTAGATGGCTGTTTAATTATTGCAGGGGAGCATATCGAGGAAGCAATTTATCAATTAGATCAAAGTGATATACCGACAGTGGCTGTCGATTTAGAATTATCTGGCGAGCATTCCAGTTATGTGATGACGGACAATGAAAAAATTTCAAGACAGGTTGTTGAGTATTTTTATTTGAATGGCATTCGAAAATTAGCATTTATTGGTGGACAAGAAGATTCGATAATCTCCAATGTACGTAAAGCATCGTATGAACAATCCATGCAAGATTTTGGAATGGACCTGCGTGATCATTGGATTAAATATGGAAACTTTTTTGAAGAGAGCGGCTATGAAAAAATGAAGGAAATCTTAGAAGAGGGAAGTATACCTGAGGCGGTTTATGCTGTGTCCGATATGATGGCATTAGGAGCTTTGAAAGCGATTAAAGAAGCGGGATTATCGGTTCCTAAAGACATCAAAATAATTGGTTGTGATGACATTGAGGCATGTAGATACAGTGATCCTACCTTGGCAACAGTAAAGCAGGACCAAATGAAGATAGGAAAACTGGCAGCGAATATATTGCATGACTTAATAAATGAGAGGAAAGTACAGAAATCTGTATTTGTTGACCCGGAATTAATTATCAGAGATTCCGGACAAATTTAATTGGCTATTTCTCATTGAGGACGTTTATTATTTTAGAAAACGGCTATAATGTTAACACAATATTCTAAAATAATAGGAGAAATGGGTGATGAGATGAACCAGACGGAGACGATGCTGTTTCGCATTCTACATGTATTTGCTTCGTTTTTGGCATTACAGTTATTATGGTTTTTCTTCTCATTAGGGATTGTTACCGTTATTCCCGCAACTGTTGCTATGTATGCTGTTGTCTTGGAATGGTCGAAACATGGGATAGATATAACAGGGGTATGGAAGACGTTTTATCAAGCTTTTAAACTGAATTTTAGAAATACGCTATTTTTGGGAATTAATGTGGGTGTGATTGCGATTATCTTTAATTTGAATGCAAGTATTCTTCCGACATTTAACGGGTTTCTGCATTTTGTTATGCAAGTAATATGGTTATTTGCAGCAAGTATTTTTATTCTCACCTTAATAGCAATGCTCCCATTAATCGTCACATCTCATTTAAAAGGCTTAAAATTATGGAAACACGCTTGGATTGCTTCGATTACCATCTTGCCTGACATATTATTAATTGGAGGCATAGGTGCTATTTTTGTAATTGTAGGATTATATTTCCCGATGGCAATTATTGCAGGTGTAAGTCTTTTTGCATTTATTCATATTAATATATGGCAAAAAGCTGTCAAAAAATTACCGCAAGACTTTTTGGATCAGTGCTTATTAAAATATCGTTATCGTTAACTGCTTCTTAGGTTGAGAAGCAGTTTTATTTATATAGTAAAGTATTAATAGAGAGCTCTATCTTGTAAGTACAGAAAGGATAAAATCAATGCAATGACTGTATTAAGTGAAGTAGTTATTTTGAAATGTTTGATGTATTTTCGCCAAGCCCCGACTAATTACTTCGTTTTCCGCGGGAAGCTCCACTTTTTCGAGCTGGTTTTGTTCGATTTTTTTTAATTCATGAATAGTAGTGTTAAATAATGGATAAAGAAGACTTAGAGGATAATAGCTTGATTATCCTGTAGAAGTTGTTACCATATCTTAATTGTTAATCATAGCCATAAATGTACCGGAAAAGGAAACCGTTTTCTTCATAAAGATAATTTATTAAGAATTATTTCAAAAAACTATTGATTTTGCAATATTCAAGTAATATAATGAATTAAGAAAGCGGATACATTATGCTGCAGCGTAATCATGTGTTTATTTTTTTCGCTTTTAAGGAAACCGATTTCTTTTTCTGGAGTAATACTTAGTATTCTAGGGGTAGAAAAGTCTGATTCATATTATTTTTTTGTTGTTAGATTTAAGTATAAAAATATGGGGGTTAGAATCATGAAAAAATGGTTGATGTTAGTTGTATTCTCTTCGCTAGTATTCGCTTTAGTTGCTTGTAGTGATGACAATGAGAGTGCTGGTAGTGATAACGGTGGTGGCGATGGTGAAACGGTATCGTTAGATTTTTGGATCTTTGGAAGTACAGGTTATGGTGAGTTAGTAGACGAATACATGGAAGAACATCCTAATGTTGAAATCACGATTAACGAAGGTGAAATGAACGATATGCATAACAACTTGTTTACATCTATTTCAGCGGGAAGCGGTGCACCAGACATTGCACAGATTGAAATTAGCCAGATTGAAAAATTCTTAGAAGCATCAGATCAATTCTACAATTTAAACGACTATGGAGCTGAAGATGTTGCTGGTAATTTCCTTGATTGGAAGTGGGCTCAAGCGCAGAATGTTGATGGCTCTTTCCAAATCGGTTTACCAACTGATATTGGGCCAACAACAATGTTCTATCGTACGGATGTAATGGAAGAAGCTGGGTTGCCAACAGATCGTGAAGAACTTGCTGCAGAGATTGATACATGGGATGCATACTATGAGGCAGCTAAAACCGTTAAAGCGGAAACCGGTAAACCTATGGCTGATGCTCCGCAGCTAGTCTTCAATGCGCTAAGGGATCAGCAAGAACAACAATATTTTAATGAAGATGATGAATTAATCATCGAAGATACGGTGAAAGAAGCTTATGATTATACAACTAAAATGATTCAAGAAGGTTTAATTGGCCAAAATGAACTTTGGACTCCTGAATGGGGAAATGCAATGGCTGAAGGAAGCTATGCGACAATGCCTGGTGCTCCTGGTTGGATGGTAGCTAATGTGAAAGGTAATGCACCAGATGCAGGGGGAAAATGGGATATCGCATCTATTCCTGAAGGAGCTGGTAACTGGGGTGGTTCTTTCCTAACCATTCCTGCTGAGTCTGAATATCCACAGGAAGCATTTGATTTCATTGCATGGTTAACTGCACCGGAACAACAATTGAGATCATTTGAAATTGCAGGTTTATTCCCTTCTACACCAGATGTGTATGAAAATGAAGAATTTTTAGCAACTACAGATGAATATTTCAATGGTGCTCCTACTGCACAAATCTTTGCTGAAGCAGCACAATCAGTGAAAACGGTTTATATGGGAGTTGATTATGCAATAGTTGACACAGAACTGAATACAGCTCTTATAAATGTTGCTGTTGAAGGTACGGACCCTCAAGAGGAATGGGATGCAGCAGTTGAACGTATCAACTCACAATTAGAGAGACAATAAGGATGATTATCAAACGGTCTATGGGTGTTCATTCATAGACCGTTTGAAATCAGTGAAAGGAGAGAATGAAATGTCCCGGACAGATGTATCGATAAAAACGCACAAAAAATCATCCTTGAGTGAGAAAACGAAAGAAGCGATATCAGGTTATTTATATGTTTCCCCTTTCTTTATTTTATTTGCTATTTTTGGACTATTTCCGATTCTATTTAGTTTTTACCTTGGCTTTCAAAAGTGGAATGGTCTAGGTGAAATGGAATTTGTCGGTTTGCAAAACTTTAAATGGGTGCTTACGGATGGAATATTTTGGACTTCCTTAACTAATACGCTAATTATGTGGGTATTGGGAACGCTTCCACAATTGTTAATAGGTATTATTCTGGCATATGCGTTAAATTCGGCATTGATCAAAATGAAAAGCTTTTTCCGAGTTTCTATCTTTATGCCTTACGTCACTTCGACGGTTGCGGTTGCTATCGTGTTCGGAATTATGTTTAATAGCCAGGAATTTGGATTATTTAACGTAATTCTTGGTATGTTCGGAGTGGATCCTGTTAACTGGGGAACATCATGGTGGGGGGTAAAAATAGCAATATCCACAATGGTATTCTGGCGTTGGGTCGGTTACAACACGATTATTTATCTTGCAGGTCTTCAAGCTATTCCACATGAACTGTATGAAGCAGCTCAAATTGATGGAGCAACAATTAGACAGAAAATACAATATATTACGATTCCGATGTTACGACCAATCATTATTTTAACGGTATTTACGTCAACAATCGGTGCCTTACAACTATTCACCGAACCACTGATCTATATTGGTCGAACTTATAGAGAAGAAGGAATAACTGTAGTGCTCTATTTATATCGTGAAGCATTTTCTAATTTAGCATTTGGTCCAGCTTCAGCAGCTGCGATTATCTTATTTATCATTATCATTATCATATCCTCAATTAACGTATTTATTGCAAATCGGATTGGGAGATAAGGAGGGTTAGTCAATGAGTGAAAAGGTCGGATCTAAAAAGGTTTCCATTTCGAAAGTATTTGTGTATGTGCTACTTGCCATTGCTACCTTTCTATCCATCTTTCCTTTGTATTGGATGTTTGTAATGGCAACAAACCACAATAGTGCGATTAATAGTGTTCCACCGGCATTTATTCCTGGAGCAGAATTAGTAACAAACTTTAAAAAAGTAATAGATACTATTGATTTCTTTGGTGCAATTGGAAATTCGCTTATTGTATCGACTGTTACAACAATAGGTGTATTATTTCTATGTTCTCTAGCAGGCTTTGCTTTTGCTAAATTTGACTTCAAAGGTAAAAACATCTTATTTATCTTTATTTTAGTTACAATGATGATTCCACCGCAATTAGGTTTAATTCCACAATATTTCATCATTACGAAACTAGACTGGTTAAACGATTTAAAAGCCATTATTGTACCAGGATTGATCGATGCTTTTGGTATATTTTGGATGAGGCAATATATTAGTAGTAATGTTCCAGATGAACTGGTGGATGCCGCCAAAATTGATGGTTGCTCTAATTTTAGAGTGTATTGGAATATTGCCGTACCAGTTATTATTCCAGCGTTTGCTACCTTAGCGATTATTCGATTTATGTATATTTGGAATGATTTTCTGTGGCCGTTGGTTGTCTTGCGTGAAGAATCATCATTTACGATTCAGGTTGCTTTACGTGGTTTGATTGATAACTATGTGCGTGATAATGGTATGATCTTGTCTGGAACCTTTTGGGCTACTGTCCCGCTGATTATCGTATTCTTGTTATTAAATAGATTATTTATCCAAAGTCTGACAGAGGGTGCGGTAAAAAGTTAGGGTAATACATTATAAAATAGAGGGATTCACATGAAGTTAACAATCAGAGAGATAGCCAATATGGCAGGTGTGTCACCAGGTACCGTATCAAAAGTAATCAACAAAACCGGCAGTATTAGTCCAAAAACGGTAAAAAAAGTAATGAAAATAATTGAAGAAACAGGATATCACCCTAGTTTTTCAGCGAAGTCATTGGCGACCAAAAAATCCAATCTAATTGGTTTGATTTATGCTGGGGAAGTTCATGTGGAGTTTAGCCACCCTTTTTTTAATGAAGTGGTTAATGCATTTAAAAATGCAATAGGAAAACTAGGATACGATATTCTAGTTTTTTCTAATGACAAGTTTAATAAGATGAAAGAGGATTACGTGGCTAGATGTAAACATTTTCATCTGGATGGCTGTGTCATTATCGCAGGTGAACAATTAGAGGAAGCTGTTAACCAATTGGACCAGAGTAATGTACCTTGCGTTGGAGTTGATATTGAATTGAAGGGACCAAGATCTAGCTATGTATCTACTGATAATGCAAAGGTTTCTGCTAAAGTAGTAGAATATCTATATTTAAATTCCATTAAAAAGGTTGCGTTTATCGGTGGTCCATCAAATTCAATCATTTCTAACCTTCGAAAGGAAGCTTTTATCCACTTTATTAACCTTTTTGGGATGTCTGTTAGATCAAATTGGATTCAATATGGTAATTACTTTGAAGACAGTGGTTATCAGGCGATGAAACAAATATTAGCTAATAAGCCATATCCAGAGGCAGTTTACACGGCATCAGACATGATGGCATTAGGTGCATTAAAAGCTTTGAAAGAAGAGGGCATACGTGTACCTGAGGATATGAAGCTAGTAGGTTGTGATGATATCGAAGCGTGTCGCTATAGTGATCCTCCGCTTGCGACTGTAAAGCAAGATAAGGATAAGATGGGGAAGTTAGCAGCGTATATGTTGCATGATTTAATCAATGGAAACACAGAACCTGGTTCCATTTTGGTAGATCCAAAACTAGTTATCCGCGATTCCTGTGTAATCGAAAAGGATATAACAATGTCTACATGAGGGTGATGACATGAATAAATCAGAAAACATTTTCTTTCGTATACTTGATATTTTTGCTCACTTTGTATTGCTCAATGCGCTTTGGATTATTTGCTCTGTACCTATAGTAACTATTTTCCCTGCGACTACGGCTTTGTTTGGAGTTGTCCGTAAATGGCACACAGATGGTACAGATGCAGGATCGGTTCGATTGTTTTTTTCGCTATTTAGAGAAAATTTTAAAAAAAGCTTTATGATTGGTGTCTTATGGACGGTTGCAGGATTGATTTTATTTGTTGATTGGTCAATCCTGCAACAAGTAGAGTTTACTGGAAAGACGGGAGTATTTGCCTTATTGGTATTTTCCATTATTCTATTTATTTTTATGACTATTTATGTTTTTTTTGTTTTAGTGCATTATGAACTTTCCATATTACAAACGCTTAAGAATGCTTTATTTCTTTCATTAGGTTACTTTATTCATACACTTTTGCTGTTGGTAACGATAACTGGGGTAATTACAATCACTTTGATTGCACCGATTTTTCTGATAATCTTCGGGAGTATTTTAGCATTTACTATGTATTTTATCTTTCATAAATTATCTATCAAAGTTGAACAGCAAGTTGTATGAAGGTGTAATGTTACTAGCTAACCAATGTTTAAACCGCATGATATTCAGCTTTCATGCGGTTTAGTTTACCATTGCAATAGTCTAGAAAACATTCGATCATTCTGCCATTCTATTCATTTCAATAGTTTCCGTATATTCTTTTTTACTAGTGTCCAGATTATGTTATAAAGTGTCCAGATAATAGCGAAAAGTGTCCAGAAAACGTGAAATACTGTCCAGATTATCGTAAAAAGTGTCCAGAAAATCACCAAAAGTGTCCAGATCCACTTACTTATCCAATGATTTCTCGAATTCTCTGGACAAAATGTAATGCTTCTCCTGAATCGCCATGCACACAAATAGTATCTGCTTTGATATTGATAAGGTCTCCATTAATTGTAGTGACCTTTCCTGTTGTAACGATTTCATAAACTTGTTTCATAGCTTGTTCTATATCATGAATAACGGAATCAGCTTCACTTCTAGGTGTTAAACTGCCATCTGGCTGATAGGTTCTATCAGCAAACACTTCATTGGCTACTTGTAATCCAAGCTCTTCTCCAGCGTTAATTAACTCACTATTTGCAAGACCGACTAATATTAAGTTCGGATCGACATCATGTACTGCTTGCGCGATAGCAATGGCAAGCTCACGATTGTTGCATGCCATATTGTATAAAGCGCCATGTGGTTTCACATGAACTAACTGCATATCATGTATGGTCACAAATCCTTGCAAAGCACCTAACTGATAAACAACCAAGTCATAGGCTTGTTCTGGAAGTATATCGATATTTCTTCTGCCAAAACCTTGTAAATCCTGAAAACCAGGATGTGCTCCAATATTAACTTGATGCTTTTTAGCCAACTGTACTGTTTTATTCATCGTATGTGGGTCACCAGCATGAAACCCACATGCAATATTAACTGCATCAACTAATGGAATGATTGCTTCATCATTACCGATTTGATACATACCAAAGCTTTCACCTAAATCGCAATTCAGTGTTATTCCTGCCACAGCTTTATCCCTCCCCATTTTTCCTGACAAAAGCGCTGGATAGTTCGAATTAAGCGATCACGACATTGTAAAAGGATGATTGCTTCATCCACCGTTATCTTCTGAAATCTGAAAGGCTGGCCAGGTCTTAATTGACTTACTTTACTCAAATCAACTCGTGCAACCTGTCCGATTTTTGGATAACCTCCTGTCGGTTGACCGTCTGCCATTAAAATGATTGGCTGGCCATTCGGGGGTACTTGAATGGAACCAAATGACGTAGCTTCTGTTAAAAGCTGTTGATCTTTTCTTTTTTTAATCGGATTTCCTTCTAAGAGATATCCCATTCGGTTGGATCGTGTGGAAGCAGTCCATTTCGTTTGTTCAAATGTGTCGGACTCAAACCAATCATATTGTGGACCTTCGAGATAACGTATTACCTTTGCAGGTTGTTCAATATAATTAAAAAGGGCAGGGGTAATGCCCCAGTGCAGCTGATTTTCGGTCTTATAGGAGTGAGAAAAGGAAATCATGTCACCCACAGCTAATTTCCCTCTTAAAACTCCTTCTACCTCGGCTCTCACAACTGTACTTTGACTTCCTAGGATTTCAGGTATGTCCAAGCCTCCTTTAATAGCCATATATCCAAAACCACCAGTTTTCACCGTTCGAAACTGTAAGATATCGCCCTTTTTGACTTGGATAGGTTGGGCAAGCGGTATCGGCCTGTCATTTAAATTAGCAGACATATTTCCGCCGGTTATCGCAATAATCGCATGCTGATGGAATTTAATTGTTGGTCCAATGAAACTCATCTCTATCAATGCTTCGTCGGTATCATTATTAACGAGAATATTCGCCATTTTGGCAGCAAACTCATCCATCGGACCACTGACTGAGAACCCGTAGGATTGATAGCCAAGTCGTCCCTGGTCCTGGATAGTGGTATGTAATCCTTCTTCTATTATTTCAATGGTCATTTATAATTCGCTCCTCATTCTGAAGCTGTTCAAATTCCATTTTTGTGATTGGATAAAATCTGATTTGATCCCCAGGTGCTAATAATGTCGGCCTGTCATCAGCTAATGGTAATAAATTTACTGGTGTACGCCCAATGATTTGCCAACCACCAGGAGACGTACTCGGGTAAATACCTGTTTGGCCGCCTGCAATTCCGACAGATCCTTGTGGTACCTCGAGTCTGGGCTTGTCTTTTCTCGGTGTAGCAAGTGTTTGATCCATTCCTGTTAAAAAGGGGAACCCCGGTGAGAACCCTAAAAACGAGACGTTATAGGTAGGGGTGCTATGTAATGCAACAACCTTCTGCCATGATAATTTTTTGTTTTTCATGACGTGTGCCATATCGATACCAAACGTTTTGTCATAACAAACGGGAATGTGGTGCAATCTACCATTTATTTTGTCTGTTAGCTTCTGTTCGCTAGCAGCAGTAATCACTTTTTTCATCTCTTGGTGAGTAATGCGTAAAGGATCAAAGTATACGGTAAGCGTTCTGTAACCAACTACTGCTTCAACAATGAATGATTGATTTTCCAGCTGTTGTTTCACTGCAATCAAATAAGCAGATGAATCGGGTGTATACTGTAATGTCATCATGATGGCATTTTCCGAAATAGATTGAAGACGCATCTTCAACAACCTTCTTTCTTTTCATTGTCTATTAATAATATTGTAACATACAAGAAAACTAATCTAGATTTTCAGGCATTTTGAATCAATGAGAGGTTAAAAGACCTATAAATAAACATAGTAATGTATGCGTTTTCTTGATAGGATAGACTCATGCAATTTCACTTTAAATCATATATAAAAAATGACTAGCTGAGAAATGAGGGAATACAGATGAAGTCTTTTATGGGGAAATTATTCGATTTTAAAAACGTTAAGGTTGGAACAAAATACGGTATTATATTATCGATTGTATTAGCACTATTTTTAATCTCAACTGGTGTCGTATGGTACTTATTGCAAAATGTCGAATCAGAAATTGAAGCGATGGAAAGAAGAGGGGATCGTTCGGTAAATGTAACCGAAATGGGATCTCTGCTTCGCGCTAAAAGTATTAATATTTTTCAATATGTCGACAGTGCATCTACGAAAATTGATGAGGAATACCATGCTCGAATCGAACAATTTGAAGCACTTCGGGAACAGTTGGAGCCAAGCATGAATACAGAAGCTGAAGTGGCTTTATTCCAAGAAATGAGTGATTTGGATGACCAATTGAATCGGAAATTTAATGAGGTAATCGGATATATGCGACAAGATGAGGAAGAAATTGCGATCAATACTGCTAATGAGGCAAATCAAATAGCTGCAGAAGCAGTACAAGCATTAGAAAAGTTGAAAACAATTGTAAATGAACAACGTGTGCTTGCCGTAAACAATGCAAAATCTAGTCAAATGTTCGCCATTGCTGTATTAGTTGGTTCGATTGCTATTTCACTAGTTATCAGTGTTATTCTTATTACTGTGATGAATCGTAAACTCTCCAAAAACTTAAATAAAGTAGTGGATTTTAGTGATCAAATTGCTGAGGGTAATTTACTAGTTGAAAATCTCAACTATCAAAGTAAGGATGAAATAGGACAATTAGCAAACGCAATGAATACAATGAGTTCCAGCTTACGTAATATCATTGAGCGAGTCGCAGACGTTTCCAATACGGTAAGTAGCCAAAGCGAACAATTAAACACCTCGGCCAATGAAGTTAAATCAGGAACAGAGCAGATTGCGACAACAATGGGAGAATTAGCTGATGGAACAGAAACACAAGCAACTCATGCTGGAGATGTTGCTGCTAAGATGAGTGACTTTTCCAAAAAGGTACAGGAAGCAAATGACAATGGCAGCAAAATCGAATCAGAATCTTCTCATGTTTTAGATATGACAGAAGATGGTCGGGATATGATGGAATCTTCAGTAACACAAATGGAACGAGCCCACACGATTGTAAAAGATGCCGTCGGTAAGGTACAAGGATTAGAGGGGCAAACAAAAGAAATATCGAAGCTGGTCGCTGTGATCAAAGATATAGCCGAACAAACAAATCTATTAGCACTGAATGCAGCGATTGAATCTGCTCGTGCAGGTGAACACGGAAAAGGATTTGCCGTAGTAGCAGATGAGGTGAGAAAATTAGCAGAACAAGTAGCTGAATCTGTTACTGATATCACAGGGATTGTTACCAACATTCAGGCTGAATCGACGAATGTTTCCCAATCACTTGAAGAAGGATATAGTGAAGTAGAAGCTGGATCTGAGCAGATAAAGCAAACAGGTGAGACCTTTGAGCAAATCAACCAAGCGGTAACAGATATGGTTGTAAGTATCCAGAAGGTAACATCTAACTTGTCAGAAATGGCAACTAGCAGTGAGGAAATTAATGGTTCTGTTGAGGAAATTGCCTCGATTTCGGAAGAATCAGCTGCCGGTGTT
>NZ_WJID01000059.1:0-29678 GCF_010994055.1 Gracilibacillus thailandensis
TACCCGTGAGGTCGGGGGTTCGATTCCCTCCGCCGCTATTAAAAGTAACAATGGCGATCGTGGTGAAGTGGTTAACACATCGGATTGTGGTTCCGACATTCGTGGGTTCGATCCCCACCGGTCGCCCCATATTTTTAGAAAAAAAGGACCCTTAGCTCAGTTGGTTAGAGCTATCGGCTCATAACCGATCGGTCGCAGGTTCGAATCCTGCAGGGTCCACCATTTTCTCAATCGCGGAGGAGTACCCAAGTCCGGCTGAAGGGAGCGGTCTTGAAAACCGCCAGGGGCTTCACGGCCCGCGGGGGTTCGAATCCCTCCTCCTCCGCCATACATAATCTTTGTAGAAAAACAACATATCGTTTGGCTCGGTAGCTCAGTCGGTAGAGCAACGGACTGAAAATCCGTGTGTCGGCGGTTCGATTCCGTCCCGAGCCACCATTTCAACAAGCTAAATAAAAGCTTGTTTTTTTGTATGTAAAAATCATAAAATTCGACTTAATGAAAAACTAAGAACGTACCAAGATTATTTATCTAATATTTCCTGAAATGGTGTATGGTCAACATTTCCAATTTAAATGCTAAATATTTGCTTTTTATTTTATTGTTTTGATACCATTTGTCGTAGAAGGAATTTTATACTTTCTAATTAAAAAATAGGAGGAATGAAACATGGCAAACTTTACTTTACCAGATTTACCTTATGGATATGATGCATTAGAACCGCATATTGATAAGGAGACAATGAACATTCATCACACAAAACACCACAATACTTATGTAACCAAATTAAATGCTGCACTTGAAGGTCATGATGATTTAGCAAACAAATCTGTCGAAGAGATCTTAGCAAACCTTGATACTGTTCCGGAAAACATCCGTACTGCCGTAAGAAACAATGGTGGCGGACATGCTAACCATAGCTTGTTCTGGACATTGCTTTCACCAAATGGTGGCGGTGAGCCAACAGGAGAATTAGCAGATGCCATTAATTCTACATTTGGAAGCTTTGACAAGTTTAAAGAAGAATTTGCTGCAGCTGGTGCTGGCCGATTTGGTTCAGGTTGGGCATGGCTAGTTGTAAACAATGGTAACCTCGAAATTACTAGTACACCTAACCAAGATACTCCTATTTCTGAAGGTAAAACACCGATTTTAGGCTTAGATGTTTGGGAGCATGCATACTATCTCAAATATCAAAACAGACGTCCTGACTATATTGCTGCATTTTGGAATGTAGTGGATTGGGATAAAGTAGCTAGCTTATATAATGATGCGAAATAATTAAATAAAGCACATAGGGGCTATGGTTTAATACCATAGTCCTTTTTTTGAGTAAATATAGTTGATAAAATATTCTTCAGTTTATTAAATGTATATCTGCTACTTTCTAGACCAAAATAAAGGTTAGATTGTAGTGAGGTGTAAATGATGAGCGAAACCGTCAAAAGAACGAAAAAAACAATGCCGAATAGTAAAGATTTAAAGTTATTATTAACAATTGGTGGCTTATACGCAATAGCCACCTTCTTATCCAACACTTTTGTTAATATCTTTTTATGGAAACAATCCGGGGATTACATTGATATAGCTATCTATAATTTGTTTGTTTATATCCTGCAACCAATTTCGTTTGTTGTTGCTGGAAAGTTTGCAAAGAAAGTGGATAGAACCATTATTATTAGAACAGGAGTTATTTTTTTATCCATTTTCTATGTGACTGTACTATTAGCAGGTGACAATGCTTCACGTTTTCCTTATTTATTAGGTGCGATCCTAGGGATAGGTTATGGTTTTTACTGGTTAGCATTTAATGTGTTAACCTTCGAAGTTACAGAGCCTGAGACAAGAGATTTTTTTAACGGAATTCTAGGTACGTTACAATCACTAGGTGGTATGATCGGTCCAATCTCAGCAGGTTATATAATCACAAGGCTGGATAATTTCCAAGGATATAGTTTGATTTTCTTTATATCCTTTTTTTTATTTTTAATTGCAGTAGTATGTTCGTTCTTTCTAAAGAAAAGAAAAGCTACGGGAAAATTCTTTTTTAAACAGGTTGCATTGGAGAGAAAATCCAATCGAAACTGGCGCAATATTTTATATGCACATATTTTTCAAGGGTTGAGAGAAGGTTTATTTATATTTGTTGTGGCTATTTGGGTATACATTGCAACGAACAGTGAATTTGCATTAGGCGGTTTCAATTTAACCCTTTCTTTATGTTCATTTATTAGTTATTATCTGGTAACGAAGATATTAAAGGTAGAATATCGAAAACATGCGATCTTACTTGGTGGATTTCTATTGTATGTAGCTGTTGGTCTATTTGTTTTTCAGACAGGTTATGGGATGTTGCTTGTTTATGGGATCATTGTAGGGATTGCGTACCCACTTTATAATGTTCCTTTTATATCGCTAACGTACGATATCATTGGTAAGGCAAGAGGAGCAAAAGATCTAAGGATAGAATATATCATTATAAGGGAGCTATTTGTAAATGTTGGCAGGGTCTCTGCGATACTGATTTTTATTGTCAGTGTCTCCTTTGTTGAGCCAAAAATTATGATACCGATTCTTTTATTGTCGATTGGTGGAGGTAATTTATTTGCTTATTATTTTGTGCACAAAACAGATTCATCCATTTATCGAGGTGTTAACGGTACGTAACACACTTACATGTTTCAAAGAAGTTATGAGGGCGAGGTAGGTCGGCTGATTCCTAATAAGATACAGCGTGAGCAAGCGCTACTGCTGTCATTCTCATTTTATACTCTTAAATCGATAGTAAAGGTGTGGATATCATGTTATAATATATGGGATGTTTGTCATTAGGGGGAATGAGGATGAACCAGCATCTTAATTTTAAAAAAAAGAAGGATAAATCAAAAAAGAAAAAAGCGCAACTGCCTTTTCGATTAAATATATTGTTTTTAAGTGTATTTCTTGTGTTTTCACTGTTGATTGTTCAACTAGGCGTTGTTCAGATACTTAACGGGGAGGAAGCACAACGGCAGATTAATCAAACAGAGAATACTCCCTCTGAAAAAGCAGTACCAAGAGGTAAAATGTATGACAGCGATTTTGATATGATTTTAGATAATAAAGCGGTCAAATCGATCACCTATACACCTCCAAAAAATGGTGAATCTGCTGAAGCTCGACTTAAATTAGCTGAGGAGTTAGCGAAATATATCACAATAATAAAAGATGAAAAAGAGCTAGATGACGCAGTTCGAGAACGAGACAAGAAAGAATACTGGTATATAAAAAATAGAAAAGAAGTTATTGACCTTCTATCAGATGAAGAAAGAGAAAATCTTGATACTGGTGAGCAATATCAGGCTGAACTTGACGCCATTACGCAAAAACATTTAGACGAAATTGATTGGACATCAGAAGTAAAGAATGTTATTGCGATTAAGAAAGAATTGGATGCAGCCTACGAATTATCTCCACATGTGGTAGTCAATGAAGGCCTAACAGATGAGGAATATGCCAAAGTGTCAGAACACTTACATGATTTACCAGGAATAGATGCAGTCATAGATTGGGATAGAGAACGACTCTATGAGGGAACGTTAAGTTCGTTCATTGGAAACTTAACTACATCTGATGAAGGGATACCTCGTGAGAATAGCGATTATTATTTATCCAATGGTTATACTTGGAACGATCGTGTAGGAACAAGTGGTTTAGAAGAACAATATGAGCACGTACTTAGAGGAAGAAAAGAAAAAGTTCAGTATACAACAGACACGAGTGGAAATGTGGTCAATTCTGAAGTTGTTGTCGAAGGTCAAAGAGGCAAAGACCTTATTCTTTCAGTAGATATGGAGTTTCAGGCAGCGGTTGACAAAATAGTAGAAGAAGAGCTTCGTACTGCCATTAATAATCCTTATAACAATACTGGCTATTTGAAAGATGCTTTAGCAGTTGTGATGAACCCACAAACAGGTGATATATTAGCTATGTCGGGATTTCGTTATGATGAGGATGAGGATGAATACTTAAACCAGGCGTACAGAACCATTTATGATGCACATGAACCTGGGTCTACCATTAAAGGTGCGACTATTTTGGCTGGATACCAAGAAGGTGTGATTGATATCGGCACGCATTTGGCTGATGGAGTTATAAAAATTAAGTCGACACCAGCTTTTAGATCACATAGAGACTTAGGACCAAGTATTTCTGATATAAAAGCTCTTCAAGACTCTTCCAACGTTTATATGGGGAGAATTGCATTGAAAATTGCAGGAGCGACCTACCGTTATAATGAACCGATATACAATTTTGATGATAGTGCTTTTGGCACAATGAGAAATTATTACAGTCAATTTGGTTTAGGTGTAAAGACTGGTATTGATTTGCCATTTGAAGCAACTGGTGTAACTGGTACTAACCCTGATGAGGGGAACTTGATTCACTTATCTATCGGACAATATGATACGTACACCACGTTACAGTTGGCACAATATGTTTCCACGATTGCTAACGATGGCTATAGAATGAAGCCGCGTCTCGTTAAGGAAATCCGAGAACCTGGTAATGAAAATGGTACACCGGGTAAAGTGATTGAATCCTTTAGTCCAGAAGTGTTAAATCGTGTTGATATGGATGATAAATATATAGAACGAGTACAAACTGGCTTTAGACGTGTATTTACCGATGGTACTGCTAGAACAACTGAATGGCTTAACTCCCCTTACGAAGTAGCCGGAAAAACAGGTACAGCTCAGCGACCAAAGTTTGATTATGTCAACGGTGAATGGGTACAAGTAGATGAGACTCATAATTTATCATTAGTTGGTTACAGTCCAGCTGAAAATCCAGAGGTTGCTTTCGCAGTTATCGTTCCTGAAAATGGAACAAACAGTGCCAGACATAACGTTCATCATGCTATAGGTAGTAGGATTATCGAGACTTACTATGAATTTAAAGAAAAAAGTGACGAAGAAAAACAAGAACAATTAGAAAATGATGAACAAGAGGATGAATAAAAAAACCGGAACTAGTAATCTAGTTCCGGTTTTTCTATGTATAGGAGCACATTCCAGAACACCTAGTTTCTGAGTGAACATATAATTTTTCTTATGGGTTTTTAATCAAATTAAATGAGATGATAGTTTCGAGGACCGAAGGAACAACTAAAAAGTAACATACAAATAAAAAACAATCTCCAATCACAATCTTAGTAAATTCAAGTAAAATTCCTTTGAACAAATATAAATTGCGTTGTTTACTATAAGCATAGGGTATCTGCTAGAAATACAAAGAAGGTAATAGGTTATCCTTTAAATCTTCAAGCTACTGACCTCTATTATCCTTTCGTCTCAATTTCAATAAAAATGTCGAATTTACAATCTCTTTACAATTAATTAATAGTAGATTAATAGTTGTGAGTTATGATGTAATAGAAGCTTAATTGACAAGCTTCTAAATCACATCGTCTATATAGGGGGAAACAAAATGAGCAAGTTCAAAATCATGTTGTTAGCTTTAATAGCTGTACTTACAATTGGGCTATTAGCTGCATGTGGAAGTGATTCAGAAGAAGAAACAGACAACGGTGAAGAAGCAAATGCAAGTGAAACAGAGGATGGAGCGGAAGAAACAGAAGAAACTTCTAATGAAGAAGAAACAGAAGCTTCAGATGAATTAGAAGGAACTGTTGCAATCGATGGTTCAGGTACTGTGTACCCATTAATGTCTAGATTAGCAGAAGAGTATATGCTTAATGAACAACCAAATGTATCAGTTGAAGTAGGTCGTGCAGGTAGTAGTGCAGGCTTCGAAAAGTTTTTAGTTGAAGATGGTACAGATTTCAATGATGCTTCTCGTCCAATTAAAGATGAAGAACAAGCTAAAGCAGATGAACTTGGAATGGAAGTAATGGAAATCAAGGTTGCATTAGACGGTTTAACAATTGTAATTAACCCTGAGAACGACTGGGCAGAAGAACTTACTGCAGAACAGATTGAAGATATTTTCTTAGGAAATGTAACAAAATGGTCTGAAATTGACTCTTCTTGGCCAGACGAAGAAATTCAAACTTATGGCCCTAACGAGAATCATGGTACGTATGAATTCTTCTATGAAGAAATTTTAGGAGAACAAGATTTAGTAGATACTATTGACTTACAACAAGAATATTCTACTTTAGTAACGCTAGTTTCAGAAGATAAAAATGCTATTGGTTACTTTGGTTTTGGATACTATGACAATAACCAAGATCAAGTAAAAGCTGTAGGTATTGATTTTGGTGATGGCGCAGTTGTTCCATCTCTTGAAACAATCGGAGAAGAAGGTCCATATGCAGACTATACTCGTCCAGTATTCACTTATTTAAATGTTGATCATGCAAAAGAAAAACCTGAAGTTCATGACTATGCAGAATATGTAGTTGAAAGCATGAATGATTTTGCTGGTGAAACTGGATTTGCACCAATTCCAGATGAGGAACAACAAGCATTACTAGAGGAAGTTCAAGCTATCCAATAATTATGGATCAGTATTAAAACGTAATTTCAATATAATGGCTTCAATAAGATGGGGGCTTCTGTGCCCTCATCTTATTGTGAGTTTAAGAAGGAGTGCTCCAAGAAATGGCAAAAAGCAGCGGATCGAATTTAAACAGTGCTGTTAATGTCAGTGAATTGATTGCTGAAAACAAGAAAAAGAAAAGTATAAACAATTATATGGAAAAGTTAGTTCCTGCCACTCTTTTCTTGCTCGCATCAATTACGGTTCTGACAACAATCGGAATTTTATATACACTAATCAGCCAAGCAGTACATTTCTTTATGGAAATTCCGATATTAGATTTCTTTACAGGAACGGAATTAAAACCACTTAGCCAAAATCCTGAATTTGGAATTTTACCTTTGTTGAATGGGACTATTTTTTCGTCTCTTATTGCAATCCTTGTTGCAGGCCCAATTGGTATTATGTCAGCTATTTATTTAAGTGAATATGCTTCAGATAAGGTGAGAAGAATATTAAAGCCATTGTTAGAAGTATTGGCAGGTATTCCAACAATTGTTTATGGTTTTTTTGCATTCACATTTGTAACTCCTTTAATTCGCAGTATTTGGCCACAAGTTGAGGCTACCAATATTTTAAGTCCTGGAATTGTAATGGGGGTTATGATCATTCCAATGATTGCATCCCTATCTGAAGATGCCATGACATCTGTTCCTAATGGAATTCGTGAAGGATCTCTTGCGATGGGAACAACTAAGTTAGAAACAACTATTAAAGTTGTTATTCCAGCAGCTTTTTCTGGAATAATGGCGTCCTTTGTATTAGCTATTTCAAGAGCAATTGGAGAAACGATGATAGTAACAATTGCAAGTGGTAGTTCGAAAAATTTTACATTTGATTTGACACAATCTATGCAAACAATGACAGCATATATCGTGGAAGTTTCTGGTGGGGAAGCTCCTGCAGGTTCAACTTTATATTACAGTTTATATGCAGTTGCATTAACTCTATTTGCATTTACGCTAATTATGAATTTGCTTGCGAAATACATCTCTCGTAAATTTAGGGAGGAATATTAATGGAAAACTTAGAAGCATTACACGAAAATAACAAAATGAACGCTCGTGTGCGAAAAAATAGTATTTGGAAGTCGATATTTTTCCTCTCTACATTATTTGGACTAGTAGTACTTGTTGTATTGATTGCTCGAGTATTATTTCAAGGGGTAGCCTGGATCGACCTTGATTTCATCACTGGACGACTATCAACAAATGCTGATAGAGCAGGTATTATGGGAGCCATTCTCGGTACCGTATGGGTGATGTTAGTTGTTATTCCAGTTACACTCATTATCGGAGTTGGTACAGCAATTTACCTGGAGTTATATTCTAAAAAAGGTATTATTCGATCATTTATCGAGACGAATATTTCTAATCTAGCTGGTGTACCTTCGATCGTTTATGGTTTATTAGGTTTAACAGTGTTTGTCCGCCTGATGGATTTTGGGAATGTGGTATTAGCCGGTGGTTTAACTTTAGCTTTACTAGTATTACCGATTCTTATTGTATCTGCTCAGGAAGCATTAAGAGCAGTTCCAGGTCATCTATCTGAGGCTTCTTATGGTATGGGTGCTACCAAATGGCAGACCATTCGAAGAATCATTTTACCCGCTGCTATACCTAGTATATTAACCGGATCGATTCTATCACTTTCGCGTGCAATTGGAGAAACTGCCCCTTTAACCGTATTGGGGATCCCGGCATTATTGATTCCTTTTCCAGGCGGTCTATTTGATACATTTACTGCACTACCAATGCAAATATATTATTGGACAATTGATGCATCATTAGTTGCTGAGTATGCAAACTTAGCTGCAGCGACGATCATTGTATTATTGCTAATCTTATTTATTTTGAATTCAGTTGCGATTATCATTCGGAATAAGTTCCAACAGAGATACTAACAGCTATTAGCTTCAATCATTCAACAAGACCATAGTTAAGGAGTGGAAAAATGAGTATGGCTACTGACAATAAAGTTCAGATCGAAGTAAGTAAAAATCATACAACTACTGAAAATAATACAACACAAAAGCGTGTTGTTTACGATACAAAAAATTTAAACTTATGGTATTCTGAAAACCATGCACTTAAAGATATTAATTTGGAAATGAAAGAAAATGAAGTTACAGCAATTATCGGACCCTCAGGTTGCGGTAAATCTACCTATATTAAAACATTAAATCGTATGGTTGAACTTGTACCAGGTGTAAGTACTACAGGTTCAATTGCCTATAAAGGAAACAATATTTTAGATAAATCGATGAATGTAGAAGACTTGCGAACACGAGTAGGAATGGTTTTTCAAAAGCCTAACCCTTTTCCGAAATCTATTTATGAGAATGTAGCGTACGGACCAAAAATTCACGGTATTAAAAAGAAAGCATTATTAGATGAGATTGTGGAAAAAAGTTTACGCGGAGCAGCTATTTGGGATGAAGTGAAAGATCGTTTAAACGAGAACGCATATGGACTTTCAGGAGGTCAACAGCAAAGAATTTGTATAGCTCGCTGTTTAGCGATAGAACCAGATGTTATTCTAATGGATGAACCTACATCAGCTTTAGACCCTATTTCCACATTAAAAATTGAAGAATTAATTAAGGAATTAAAGCAAAATTATACAATAATCATAGTTACTCACAATATGCAACAAGCAGCAAGAATTTCTGATAGAACTGTTTTTATGTTAAATGGTGAAGTAGTGGAGTTTTCGGAAACAGATCAACTTTTTTCAAATCCAAAAGATAAACGTACGGAAGATTATATCACTGGTCGTTTTGGTTAATAAGCTGAATATTTATTTTACAAGAAATTGATAGGAAAGGGAGTACATGATGGTAGGTAGAGAGGCTTTCCAAGGTGAGTTGCAACATGTAGAAGAACTAATCATTGAATTAGCTAAACGAACAAAAGATCAACTTAATTGCGCAATAGATGCGTTATATCGAGCAGATGTTTCACAAGCAGAACAAATCATTCAAAGTGATAAAGAGCTTGATCAGTTAGACAGGAAAATTAATGAAGAAGCGATTGTATTAATTGCAAGACAACAACCTGTTGCAACAGATTTACGTAGATTAGTTGTTGCACTTCGAATTTCCAATGATCTAGAGCGAATGGCTGATAACGCAAAAAATGTGGCTAAATCAACTATTCATTTAGGTGAGAATCATGGTATTGAAGTACATTCTTCTATTCAGGAAATGAAATTAATGGCAGTAGAAATGATCGATTTAGCCATTTTGTCATATGAAAATGAAGATATTACTTTAGCAAGGAAACTGGCAGAATTGGATGATGTTGTTGATAATATGTATTCCACTATGTTACGTGAATTATTAGAAGAAACAGCAACAAATCCTCAAAAAATTCAGCATATCATGCAAATGGCATTCAGCGGCAGATACGTAGAACGCATTGGCGATCATGCAACAAATATTGGTGAAGACGTCATGTACCTAGTAAAAGGTGAATCATTAGACTTAAACAACTAAAATAACATCAGAAAAGCGCCCGGTTAGCAACGTAGCGACTTCATAATCAACTAAGATAAAGGAATCACGGGTAAGTTTACGAATCGATGATGGCTTATCACGGGTGATTCGTGAAGTCGCCTAGTTTATGGGCGCTAGGAGCTATGCGTCTCCAAAGTTTATATTTTGTTGTTTTTTGAAGAAAGAGAGGAGTAGATATATATCTACTCCTCTGTTTGTCTGGTTAATGTGTTCGTTAATTCTTCCACCGACATTCCACGATGCAGATTAAATTCTCCGATTTGAATAAATCGACTCAACTCATTTTCTTCCAAATAGGAAAGAAATGCATCTTCATCAGCAATTAGTTCATTCTCATCTAGTAATGCTATGATTTCTGGCATGGTCATACCTGATTCTATCGTAATTGTTATTTCTTCGCCTTCTTCTTCCGCTTCAGATTCTTCTGTTTGTTGATCTAAGTCAGCTGTTGGTTCTTCTAGTTTACTATTCCTATCTTCCTGTAATTCTACTATTTCTTGCTCTAATTGACTTACCTTTGACTCTAAATCTTCTTCATATACATAATACCCATCATTTTCTACTTGTTTAATAGAATCATCAATTGTAGGTGGAGAAGTAGATTGAGCTTGTTCCGGTTTCTCTACATAATATGTAACTCCGATTACGACAGCCGCAACAAATAATCCAAGAGAAAAGGCTCTAATGATTTGTTTCAAAGTTATCCCTCATTCTTTTAGGCTAGTTTAAAATTGTTTAATCATTGAAATGACGTCATACTCATTAATATTTAGTTGTTCTGCTATGTAATATGTATCATGTCCTTGCTGATATAATTCTTGCACCCTTCTTACCATTGGTGTTTGTTGAGTACTTGCAGGACTGATTGTTTGCTCTACTGATAAATCATCAATTAATAACTCTTCTTCCAGAATATTAATTTTCTTTTTTAATTGATACGTTTCTTGCAAAGATGAAATCGAGAATTGCTCAAATTGATCTTCTAGTTGTTTAAATTTATCTTGCATAAAAAACGATACAATCCATAATATCACGGCTATAATAATTACTGTAGCTATAATTGCATATAACATAACTTTCCTCCTAATTTTGACCATTATTCCGGACGCTAAATCCATGTTAAGTTCGGCTAATTATTAGTGAGAGTATACCCTCACTGAATAGAAGTCTCACCTTATCTACATATATAGTTATACCATATTTAAGAATACAATAAAACATATACTTGAAATTATCGCCGGTTTTTGCTATTATATTTTAGGTAATGATTCGATATTGAAAAGAATGATGTATGATTTAGTTTGGAGGGAAAACCATGCGCGTTAATATTACTTTAGCTTGTACTGAAACAGGTGACCGTAATTATATTACGACTAAAAATAAACGTAAACATCCAGAGCGTTTAGAGCTTAAAAAATATAGCCCACGCTTGAAACGACACACGTTACATCGTGAAACAAAATAATCAAATGAACGGAGAAACTCTTACCACGATTGGTAGGAGTTTTTCTTATATAGATATACCAAATAGTTCATGTATAGGGGGTGCTTATGAATGGACAAATTATCTTTGGTAAAAGAACAACAACGAAAAAAGATATTAAAGCAATGGCAGCAAATAGTGAATAGGCAGTTAATCGAACGATCTATCCATACGAAATTAATACAGACAGATGTATGGAATCAAGCTCAGACGATCGGTATAACGATTTCAAAAGGATTGGAGTGGGACACTGAACAATTAATCCATAAAGCATGGCAACAAGGTAAGAGGATTGCAATCCCAAAATCTAATCCTCAAGACTATTCCATGTCATTTCATCACTATCAATCTGGTGATCGGTTAAAAAAAGTTTGGGCTGCCATATGGGAACCTCTCACATCCGATGTTTCCATTATTGAAAAAGACAATATAGATCTGATGATTGTACCAGGTATAGCATTTAGTAAGAATGGTTTACGAATTGGGTATGGTGGTGGTTTTTATGATCGTTATTTACAAGATTTCACAGGTGATACTGTATCGCTTGCTGCAGATTTTCAGATTGTCGATACGATATATGGTGAAAAGCATGATAAGCCAGTCGATATGCTTATATCAAACTTCGGTAAAATTTACTGTAAACATACATAATAATGTAAAAAAAGAAAAAACTTTTGATAACAAGACAATAGGAGTGAATATGTATGAAAGTATCAAAAGTTTTTTTCTTTTTGGCGGCAATTGGAACAACTGTATATCTATTTCGTAACAGTATCTCAAGGTTAGTAATAAATGTACCATTGCTACGAAAATGGGGTGTACGACTAGCCATGAATATACCGTATATTCGTAATAAGATGATAGGTTCCATGTTTAAATAGCGCTATACCTTATTGTTATTCTAACTGCTATTATTCATGGTATGATTGGAATAGTGATAAGGTGGGTGTAGACATGTTTATCAAGAATCAATTTATTCAAAATAAACTCGTGCTTCATTTAATGGAACAAGAGGAATTCGAACTCTTAACAGTTTCCTCTAATCAAGAGGAATATTTGTTATGGAAGACAAATAAAAGAAATGTAGATATCGTGAGGGTATCATTAAAGCAGTATGATTGGAATAGGGAAGTAGAAGCATCTGTACAACAAGTTGAGAAAAATGTTTTACAAAATATTCAACTCCCGCTATTTAAACAAAGCCTTTCATTTCATCATGTTTTTATCGTTGAATATGAACCTGTCGATAGTTGGAGTAATCTTATGAACAGAGAATCGGCCGTTAATAAAATTGATCATTCATTTGTTTATCTGTGTGCTAAAGATCGAGATGAAGTGTTAGCGCATTTTTTTCAGAAAGCTCATTTACACCGCTCATTAGCTTTTTCGATACCTGACAATCTTTTTGAATTAGAGTATCAAACAGAAACATTAAAACAAAAAATTCAAAAGATACAAAAAAATGAAGAAAAAGCAATCCTAGCTCTTTTTAATCGAGGAAAACCGCGCCTTTCCTACCTTATATTAGCGATTAATATAATTATTTTTTTACTGTTGGAGTATAGAGGAGGATCAGTAAATCCTGAAACACTCATTCAGTTTGGTGCCAAGTACAATGTAGCTATGATGGAAGGCGAATGGTGGCGTATTATTACGTCGATGTTTTTACATATTGGAATATTTCATTTGGCTTTGAATATGCTTGCTTTATACTTTATCGGAACGCTAGTAGAAAGAATTTATGGAAATATTCGATTTGTTATTATATATTTCCTTGCAGGTATTGCTGGTGGAATGGCTAGTTTTGCGCTAAACCCAAGTATTGCTGCCGGGGCTTCCGGGGCACTATTCGGTTTATTTGGGGCGCTTCTTTACTTTGGTTTAAAAAATCCTAAAGTTTTCTTCAAGACAATGGGAACAAATGTCATCTTTATTGTCATTTTAAATATTATTTTTGGTTTTAGTGTGCCACAGGTCGACAATGGTGCCCACATTGGTGGGTTAATTGGAGGATTTATTGCTTCCGGTATCGTCATGCTACCAAAGACAAAAGCATTTATGCAACAGCTTATCGCCGTTGTGGTCTATGTTTTTTATGTGTTTGGTCTTTTGGCATTTGGATTAACGAATGAGGATGTACAGTATGACGAAACATTACAAATTCACCGTATTCAGCAATTGATAGAAGAGGAACAATATGAGGAAGTTACGGAGATAGTGAGTAGTACCTTGCCATATGCTAAAGAGTTAGAAGCAGAGTTACGCTTTTATCGTGCCTTTGCTAACATTTATTTAGAGTCATTTGATATAGCAAAAAGCGACTTAGAAACCGCAGTGCAACATAGACCAGATTTTGAAGAAGCGTGGTACAATTTAGCTTTGCTGTACCAACAGGAAAATGAATACGATAAAGCATTACAAGCTGCGGAGAAATTGTTAGATTTGAACAATGAAGAAAGTAGTTATCAAACATTATACGAGGAATTGAAAAGAGCAGAAAATTAATTTTCTGCTCTTTAGTTCTATGGAAAGTATAAAATCAGCGCAATGACGGTGTTAAATTGCTCAGTTTTTCTTATACAGATAATTGTTGATATAGTGTTTCGAGTTTATTTGTATCATCCATAAAAAGTACAATTAAGTGATCATTGTTTTTATCAATTAAAACAAGAGGCATGATTTGTTGGTTGGTTTTGGCTTGATTAGCAATTGGTAAAATATAATTTTTATATAATCCTTCCCAAAGTTGTCCTACAATTCGATCTGTTTGTTCTTGTGTTAATCCATTAATAGGTTGTTCTTGAAATTGAATAATGCTTGTTAAAGGGTATAAATGATAATTATTGACGTCAATTTTGGCTGTAGCTATCCATTCTTTCCATGCAAAATGTAGCTGTTGGGACGTAGTATTATCAATGGTTTCTTTCCACTCCTGTTGTACGTGTGAATCAGGTGCTTTAAAAGATTCCAATGCTGTATGAGGTGAGTCGATTACATATAAATGATCATCAGACATTTGTTGAATACTTTTGATTTCATCATTCGGATAATGTATTTCTCCATGATGGAAACTGATCGCTTGAAAATGACTGCTATCACTCTCTTCAAAAACTTCTTCTAACTTAATATCTTTTGCAGATTCCTTCCATAAACCTTTCATTCCTTTAAGGCGCCCATCCATATACAATAGTGAAATGTCTTGTCTAAGGTATATTTCTTTTTCTAAACTGCTACTCGCCGTCCACTTTACCTTGTATTGATCATTCCCTGTTTCTGTCAACAGTTTTAAATTTGTATGATTAGATGAAAATGAAATAGAGGAATCAGGTGGAAAATACTTAATAGTTTCTTCGGTTGAACGTTGTGTTAATAATAGAAGTATCATAGCCAACATCATTAGTAAGCATGTAATGATATGTACTTTTCTCGATTTTATCATGATATCCCTCTTTTATGGATTTCAACTTGTCCCAAATTATCCCGCATTAAACAGCTCATATAGAGAAGACTATAGATAAAATGTGATGTAGAAAGAGGGATAAGCATGGACCAAGAGAAACGTTTGTATCATAACTATGATCAAAATGTTCAATATATACATGATTATTTAGAGGTAGACAAAAGCTTTGATCTCATTCACTTAGATGTAGAATATGCAGGGAAAAAAATGGCCTTGTTTTTAATTGATGGTTTAGTGAAAGATGAAATGCTACATTATTTAATGCGTTTTTTAGCAGAGTTAGAAGAAGGGGATCTTGAAGAGAACACACTGGAAAAACTGATAAAACGTAATATTCCCTATGTAGAAATTGATGTGGAAAAAGATTTAAATAAGGCTGCCGAACAGGTATTGGCAGGTCCAACGGCACTAGTAGTTGAAGGCTTGGATCGTATTATCATGATCGATGCAAGAACATATCCTGTCAGAGGACCTGAAGAACCGGATCTGGAAAGGGTTGTTAGAGGTTCCAGAGATGGATATGTGGAAACCATTGTTTTCAACACTGCTTTAACCAGAAGGAAGGTAAGAGATCGATCATTAAGAATGGAATATACGTCGATAGGTCGCAGATCAAAGACAGATATCTGTATTTGTTATTTAGAGGATATTGCTGATCCAAGAAGGGTGGAAAAGTTAAAGCAACATCTTGATAGGATAGATACGGATGGTTTGCCAATGGCCGAGAAGACGATTGAAGAATATTTAAGTGGTAAAATGTGGAGTCCATACCCGACCATTAGATATACGGAACGGCCAGATACAGCTTCTGAACATTTATATGAAGGACATATTTTAGTTATCATCGATGGTTCTCCAAGTATTATGATTACACCAGCAACATTTTGGCATCATTTACAACATGCAGAAGAATATCGTCAGAAACCACTTATTGGTGTTTATTTACGAATGGCACGTTTTATTGCTATATTTGCATCTATATTTTTATTACCGTTCTATTATTTATTGTCAACTGAGATGGGATTACTTCCTGAAGAATTAGCGTTTATTGGACCGAAAGACGTAGGATTAATACCATTAATAGCTCAATTTTTAGTAGCTGAAATCGGAATTGATGTATTGAGGATGGCTGCCATACATACACCATCTTCTCTTGCTACAGCATTAGGATTAGTATCTGCTATTATAATTGGCCAGATAGCAGTGGAAGTAGGATGGTTTTCTAATGAAGTCGTATTATATGTTGCAGCGGTAGTCATGGGTACTTTTGCAACTCCAAGTTATGAATTAAGCCTAGCTAACCGTGTCACAAGAATTTTTCTACTCATCATTACGGCAATTTTTGGTTTGAAAGGATTTATTATAGGAATAACGTGCTATATATTATATCTGGCAAACTTGAAGACATTTTATATTGGTTATTTCTGGCCGTTTATGCCCTTTGATGGAAAAGCTTTTCTTCATGTTTTAATTCGTCAGCCAGTTCCAAATGATCACAAACGACCATCCTTTCTAAATCCACAAGATCCTGATCGACAATAAATAAAAGAAAATTGCGTCTGTTAACTCCCTTTAAACTTGTGTCTTTAAAGCTTAAAGGGAGGGGTTACAGTCGATTAGCACCATAATAAAAAGTTTTTTATTCCTTTTTAGATTTGACTTTGTTATAATATTTTAGGTGATATCGAATGGATAGTATCTATGATTTAAGAAAATTATTATTAAAATTTGGAACGATCATCTATATAGGTGATCGTTTAGCTGACTTAGAACTTATGGAAGAAGAAATTAACGAACTGTTTCAAGTGAAGATGATCACAAAAGAGCAATTTCTTCAAGGAAAAATCATCATCACAAAAGAAAAAGAAAAAATAAAATAAAGGGTGGAAAAAATGGAGAAGGATGTACTTATTGGCATTGATATTGGAGGGACTACAGTAAAAAATGCGATTATTACCAATCAGGGCGAACTGATTACGAAATGGGAAATACCAACAGATTTGGTTAACCAAGGGGAAAATGTGCCAAAGGATATCTGGTTATCTATCGAAAGTAAACTTTCTGAATTAAATTTAACGAAAGAACGTTGTGCGGGATTGGGGGTAGGTGCTCCTGGTTTCATTGAGCCGGAAACGGGAAAAGTAGCTATAGCAGTAAATATCGGCTGGAAAAATTTTCATTTGAAAGATATTCTGGAAGAACTATCTGGCTTAAACGTGTATGTCGACAATGATGCTAATATCGCGGCATTAGGTGAGAACTGGAAAGGTTCAGGCAACCAAGTAGAAAATATGTTAGCAGTGACATTAGGTACTGGTGTCGGGGGAGGTATCATTGCAAACGGACAGATTGTAAGTGGTGCGAATGGTACTGGTGCTGAAATTGGTCATATAACTGTTGAAAAAGATGGTGCATCTTGTAATTGTGGGAGAAATGGCTGTCTGGAAACAGTAACTTCTGCAACAGGGATTGTTAGACAAGCCGAAGAATTAATTGCGGAAGGTAAGGCTGATGCATTAAAGAGACGTAAAGACAATAGTGGTGAAATTACCACTAAAGACGTATTCGAGACAGCTGCTGAAGGTGACAAAGATAGTAAGGCATTATTAGCACATGTTTTCGATGTACTTGGATTTACACTAGCTACTGTAGCCATTACTGTTAATCCTGCGAAGATTGTTATTGGTGGTGGGGTTTCAAAGGCAGGAAACGCATTGTTGGAACCTTTAAAAGAATCTTTTGAAAAATACACCTTACTACGAACAAATGAAGCATGTGAATTTGTTATCGCACAACTAGGTAATGATGCTGGTGTTTATGGTGGTGCGTACTTAGTGTTACAAAATAGTTAAGAATTATAGTATTATATGAATAATGTAAATTAATTGTAACTTTTTTTAAGATTTATGAAACTTTTATGTGATGTTTAACGTCTATAATAGAGAAATAGAAAAATAGAAATAGGGTTGAATCATTTTGAGGAGGATAATGAAATGTTTAGTAAAAAGCTGCAAATGCCTTTGTATATAATCGCAGCATTATTATTTGGATTGAAAACTTATATCGTTTATCGATTTGTATTTGATATCTCATTAGAAAATATGATGCAAGAGTTAATTTTGTTTATTAATCCTTTTGTAATTGCTTATTTTATCTTTGTATTAAGTATTTTATTTAATCAAAGAAGACAATTGAAATATATTAAATACAGTATACTTATAGGGTCTTTAATACTGTATTTTAATATTGTATTTTACCGTAACTTTTCAGATTTCATAACCATACCTTTATTATTCCAAGGAAGTAATGCAGCAGACCTTGGTAGTAGTGTACTAGGTTTATTAAAATTCTGGGATGTTGCTTTATTCTTTGATGTTATTATCGTTTGGGTTCTGGCGAAGAAATACGGTTCAGAATTAACCGCATCATTTACCAAGCGATATAAGAGGATTGCTTTTGCAATATCCATTCTTTTCTTAATTGGTAACTATGCATTAGCTGAAGCAGAACGTCCTCAATTGTTACAAAGAACGTTTGACCGTGAATATTTAGTCAAAAATATTGGGATATTTCCTTATCATGTTTATGATGCTGTGTTGCATTCCAAATCGAAAGCACAACGAGTATTTGCGGATGGTAATGAATTAACAGAAATTTCCGATTATATTAAGGAAGAAACAACTACAGACGGTAATGAAGAATTACATGGTATCGCTGAAGATAAAAATGTAATCTTTATTTCTTTGGAGTCTTTGCAAAGTTTTGTCATAAATAACACGCTTCACGGTGAAGAAGTAACACCATTCTTGAATAGTTTGATTGATGAAAGTTACTATTTTGAAAATTTCTATCACCAAACTGAACAAGGAAAAACATCAGATTCTGAATTTATCATTGAAAACTCATTATACCCTTCGCCAAGAGGTGCTGTATACTTTACGCATGCTCAGAACGATTATCATTCATTACCTGAAATACTTGGTGAGAATGGATATAATTCAGCTGTTTTTCATGCCAATAATAAAAGCTTCTGGAATCGAGATGTGATGTATGACAATATTGGTTATGATCATTTTTATGATGAAAATGCATATGAAGTAACAGATGAAAACTCTGTAGGGTGGGGCTTAAAAGATAAGGATTTCTTTAAACAGTCGATAAAATATTTGGAGCAAATGGAAGAACCATATTATTCTAAATTTATCACGTTAACAAACCACTATCCGTTTGATTTAGATGAAGAAGATGCTACGATCGAACCATATGATTCTAATTCGAATACGCTAAATAATTACTTCCAAACAGTTAGATATATGGATGAAGCTGTAGAAGAATATTTTGATTATTTGAAAGAAGCAGGGTTATATGAAGACTCTATTATCATTTTAATGGGTGACCATTACGGTATTAGTGATTTTCATAAGAAAGCCATGATTCAATATTTAGATGAAGATGAATATACAGATTATCTTCATGTTCAATTACAGCGAGTTCCATTCTTTGTTCACATTCCTGGGCAAGATGGAGAAGTTATTTCTAAGATTGCCGGCCAAATTGATGTAAAACCGACTATTATGAATCTATTAGGTATTGATGATGGTAGTGATTTATCTTTTGGTACAGATTTATTTGACGAAGAGCGAAAAGATTTTATCGCACTTCGAGATGGTAGTTTTATTACAGAAGATTATGTTTATACGAAGGACCAATGTTATGACCGTGAGTCTGGTGAATTAATTGACAGCACGAATCAATTAGCTGGTGAAGGTGAAGACTCTGCTTGCCAGCCATATGTAGAACAGGTACAAAAAGAATTAAACTACTCAGATGAAATCATATTCGGAGACCTATTACGCTTCTATGAATTCGAAAATGAGAATGAGTAAGTAAAAAAAGGGATGAACTGATAACAGTTCATCCCTTTATATTTTATAATTGATACATATTGCGAAATAATGGAAATTTGTGAAGTGAGGACTTCTTTCACCTGATTTTTACTGAGTGCTTATATACGCTACGGCAAAATACTTCGTTTTCCACGGTCACGGCCTCAGCCTCCTTAACAAGCAAAGAACGCTTGTCTGCGGGGTCTTCGACACGTGCTGGTCCCGTAGGAGTCTACGTATCATGCCTGCGCTTGCGTAGTGTTCTGGTTCTTGAAAGAAGTAATACATGGGAATAGATTTCCAAGTATTTTCGCTTTAAAAGGATAGAACACTGTTATTAGCGTAGGCAAAATACGGAGACTCCTGTGGGACAGTGAGAGCTGAAGATCCACTTTGCAAAGTGGTTTTCTTTGCAAAGTTAGCTGAAGCCGAGCCCACGGAAAGCGAAGTATTTTGCCGTAGCGTATTGTAACACTCATCAAAATGCTGTACGGGAAGAGAGCAAATCCATGTTACTTCGTAGTATATGGATTATTTGCAGTTAACCTCTATTTAATACACAAAAAAACGCCTAAATATAGGCGTTTTTAGCTTTGGAATAATGGTCGAATTAATTCCCAGTATAGAGTTGCGATCGAGAAAAATCCGAAAACCAAGGCAGAAATAGCTGCAAACGCAGCTCCAAACATATTTTGAGATTTTAATTCACGAACAACTGCAATGACACATAAAATCGTTACCAAAAGAATAATAAATGCTAATTCCATTTTCATCCCCCTTACTCACAATCAATCCATTTTCATTATGAACTATTAACGTTATAATATGTATACAAATCTAATCCATACTTATTTTAAAACAAAAAGGATGATTTGTCTATTAAAACATAAAGGAAAAGGAGTGATACATAACATGAGAGTGGAAAAGATGGCTTTAGGTCCATTATCAACTAATTGTTATATTGTCGCATATAATAAACAAGCAATTATCATCGATCCAGCTGGCGATGGTGACAGGATTATCGATAAAGTTGCTGAAATGAAGGTGGAGCCATTAGCTGTTTTGTTAACCCATGCACATTTTGATCATATTGGTGCTTTAGAACAGGTAAGGACTCATTATCAAATACCTGTGTATATTCATGAATTAGAAAGTGATTGGCTGGAAGATCCAAACTTAAACGGGTCTGGACTTTTTGGTGTCGGACAAATAAAGGCAAATAAAGCTGATCATTTTCTAGAAATGAAGATGTACCAATTTGGTGGTATATCCTTAGAAGTTCGTCATACACCAGGACATTCACCAGGAGGGTTAGCGTTCGTTTTTCATGATAACCAATTCGTTATTGGGGGAGACAGTTTGTTTGCGGGAGCAATTGGACGTACAGATTTGCCAGGTGGAAGTTTTGAACAATTAGAAGAGAGTATTAAACAGCAATTTTATACTTTACCAGGTGCATACATCGTATATCCTGGCCATGGACCTAAAACGCAAATTCAAAAAGAAAAAGATACGAATCCATTTGTGCAATCATAGTCAAAACGCTCTGATCTACTAAGATCAGAGCGTTTATCACTTTAATGGCCAAATCCAGGAACAAGAATGAAGTTGGTATAGAAAGTAAACCCGATAAAGAAAACTGTACAATAAGCAGCGAATAAGTACATATACATTCTTTCAGACAATTTTAGGTACCCGATACCAAGGAAAAAGATCGTTTGCGCAAGGAATAGATATGCCATTGTTTCCATATGACCAACATAAAACATAACTGTAAATATACCTGTCCAAAAAGCAAGCATACGGAAAACTCGATCCATTGTTCCCCCTCCTTTTTAAATCACTATGTATCAAACATATTATATACGAGTATAACAAAAATGTAAATTATTCTAAGCGGTTGAATCAAAATTATTTGTAATTGTTCATAATATGTTTGAAATTAGGAATTTTTATACATTTAATTAGGGATGGCAATATTTACATGTCTGTAAGCACCAGTATCCGTGGTCATTTTAAATTGATAAATAGTACTATTCTGACCATTTTGAGTAACTATAACGTCTATTGTACCATCCGGAAATGTATAGGAATAAGGAGGATCTTCTTTCGCTTGGAGCACAGATGCGTATGTTTTTTGATAGAGCCATTCTAATTTATATTGTTCTTCATTTAATTGGTGAATTCTTTTCTGGCTTTGAAGTAGGTTTATCTGATGAAATGTAAGCAGTAATAATAACAAAATGACAAAGTTGGTTAATGGAAAAATATATCCTTTCTCATTACTGTGTTTTTTTAAGTAGTATCTTTTCAATTTGTTCACCACTATCTGTAGTAAGTTCTATAGTAATATAATCTTTTCTTTCTGTTAAACTAAAGTCTTGTATGTCTCGTAATATTTCCTCATGTCCACGACTATTTACTTGTCTACGTATTTTCTGATGGCGAAAGGAAATAGTGACTATGTCACCATTAGTTTGCATAAAATAAAGCTGATTATTATTTGTTGTAATCTGATGGGATGTTTGGGCTTCTACTTCGATTATATGATGAAAATGGTAAACCATAGGCAATTGTTCTTTATCTTCCTGTCTCCACATCAGTAATAGTTGACTGTACCATGACAGTAATAGAAACAAAAATAATAGTGACAATAAGGATTCGATCAATATATACCCTTTTTCATTGCGGTATTGCATATTGGCATTTTTGTGTTTTTTGTTGTTTAACATTCTCCCATGTGACACATCCTTCTATCAATGAATCTGAATAAGTAATGGTTAAGGTTAAAGGTGAACTAATAACATTCCGGTATATTTCGGTACCTTGGTTTGAATTTTCTAATATTACTTCATGCATTTTGTTTGAGAGAAAATAGGTAGCTTCATCCTCTTCTCTGATCAGTTTTTTCTCGATCATCAGCTGATGTTGAATGGGAATTAACGTAAGGCAAGCAGTGAAAAATATCATAATGGCAAGCACGCTTTCCAACATGTAGAAGCCAGCTTGTGCTTGTTTATTTTTAGGCTGCATCATAACATCTACCTTTGCCAAATGGACATGTAATAACATACGTTCGAAACCTTGTTTTAATTTTCATAGTTCCAGGCTTTTTCAAATTTCCTTTATATGAAAATTGAAGCGGAAATTCCAGCGTATTCGGTTCTACAATCCATGCTTCAGGATAATCGCGAACGATTAATTTAGTGCCGAATCCACCTTGCCGAATAAGATATCGGTGGTTTTCTCGTTCAAAGTGAAGGTAAAAGTTATCATCCTGAGTAAGAGCGAGTTGTTGTAAATGAAGGATGTCCTGATGAAATTGTTTGATAAATTGCTTGTACTGAAGTGTATCATACGTTTTAAGTGCATAATTACCACTTATAATCAGAATAACGGTACTTAAAGCTAAGGTAATCAACAGTTCTACTAACGTGAATCCTTTTTGATTAAGAAGCATTATTATCCACTATTTCTAAGCCATCTTTGGAATTATTATAAACAATGATTCGATTACCATTGTCACAAGTTAACGAGGCTACATACTCTCCCTCTAAAGCGCTAAGATTATCCGGTTTGCTTCCTTCATCAAGTTCATATGCGATCAGTTGATTTTCAACCATTGTTAACAATGCCTCACAACCTTGTTCATTAATATTTTCACTTTTACTTGCTAGGTTAGGAATAAACAAAATTAACAGGATACTTATCACAGCTAAGACAATTAGCATTTCAATCAAGGTAAATCCTTTATTATTTTTCATTTATTTCATCTCCTTTTTTACATAGAATTCATATAATCAAACATCGGTAGCATTAAAGCTAAGTAGACAAAGACAATAAATATAGCTAAAATGCTAAGTAAAAGTGGTTGCAAAAAACTTATCCACTTTTTTAAGTAACTTTCGATTGATAAAATGAGATGTTCCGCGTATAGGTGGAGTTCTTTTTGAAGTTGGTCTTGATTTCGATCTTTCGACATGATTTGGGAAAGTTGACCTTGTAACAATTGACATTGGGGTAATATCGTAGAATAGTCATATCCTTGTGCTAAATGATCATTAATCAATGAAGCATAATAATAAATGAAATCGGCTTTTTGTTCGGATTTAATCACTTCTAAGCTATCTTTAATGGTGAGTCCACTAGTTAACATGCTGGAAAGGTGAGTAACAAACAAATAAGTAATTTGCATTCGCTTATATTTGTTGTAAATCGGGACTCGGATAATAAGTTGGACCTTTGATTCGATCGTTAGCATTTGTTTCATCGTGATGCTGCAAATGGTTAGAAAAATGACTAATAAAAAAGCTGTGATCGTACCATAATATATCATGTTGATAGCTATTTCAGCATTTTGAAAAACACTGTTCATGTTCGTATTGGCGCCGAGTAATTGTGAAAAGGATGGAAAGATCGAATGTTTCATAAAGTAAAGAATCAATAGAAAGAAAAGGAAGAGAAAAAGTGGATAACGTGAAAGTTTGTTTAGTTTCGCTAGAAATTCTTTTCGTTGCTTCAGCATTTGACAACAGTGCTGTAACCCTTCTGAAAGATTTCCGTGTTGGATGGATATATTTAAGAAACTAATGATCACTGGGTTAAATTTTACTTGTTCTAACGTTTCAATAAAAGTTTCTCCGCGTTGTAATGCTAATTTGATCGTAGTCACAATCGTTGTGTATTGTTTGTCCCACATTAAAACATCCAAAGCATCATTAAGACTGTACCCATGGTGAAATAATTGCTCGAAACGATGAAGTATCTGGTATTGATCGTTTGTGGAAAGATTTTGCTTCCACTTAAAGATCTTTGATAAAACCATAAGCATAGGCTTTTCTCCTTAAATGATCAAAACGAAATAGATCAATATATGGTTCTTTCTGAAGAATTTTACGAATTTGCTGTTCTTCCAAAATCTCTAATATTGCTGCTCGTTGATTAGGTCGTTTGATTAAATCAAGAGATACTAACTGCATGGAAGCCACTGCAACGAGACTATGCTCCATATCTATTGGTTTAATCCCCATTTCAAGCAGTCGATGAATAGTACCCTGTGCACTTTTGGCATGTAACGTTGATAAAACTAAATGCCCTGTGTTTGAAGCGCGGAAAGCAAATTTCGCAGTTTTTTGATCTCTAATTTCTCCAACCATAATAATATCTGGATCATGTCGTAATGCCGCTTTTAAACCCGCATCGTAAGTCATACCCGCTTTTTCATTAATTTGCACTTGCAACACGTTATCTAATGGTTTTTCAATTGGATCTTCTAATGTTATTGTCTGATAATAGTTTGCTTCCATAAATGCCTTGATTATTGCATATAAGGTTGTTGTCTTTCCTGATCCGGTAGCACCTGTAAGTAAAATCAGTCCAGATTGAAAATGTAACCAACGTTGAATGATTTGAAGTTGTTGCGGAAACAAAAATAATTGATCCAAGGAATAGATATTTTGTTGGGGTAAGATGCGGATAGCTAGGCTTTCTAAGTTATTAGCAGGTAATGTCGATAGACGCAATGAGTAAGCTTGACCTTGGTATTGATAGTGGATTGCTCCTTGCTGCGGAGTTCTATTTTCACCTATATCCATTTTTCCTGTGAACTTATAATAGGCAATGATCATCATATATTGCTTCTTTGCTAAAGAAGTATGAAAGGTTCGTTTACCATTACAACGAAAAAAGATCTGGATATCTTCAGTTTGGGGAACGAAGTGGATATCTGAAGCTTGAGCCTCGATAGCAGCCTGGAGAATTCGATTGGAAATGGCTGAAGCTTTATTCAAATAATTATTCACCTCCATTTTTTATCATGGTACAATACTTATATTCGACAGCAATTGGTTAATTCCTGCAAAATATAAAAAATTTCAGAAAAAATTTGGAGGACGTGAAGATGAAAAGTATTTATTTAGTCGGTTTTATGGGGAGTGGGAAAACAAGCATTGCAACCTATCTGCAATCTGCATTAAAGTGGTCAGTGCAAGATACTGATCAAATGATCGAGGAACATTATCAAATGAATATACCAACCATTTTTAAAGAAAAAGGGGAAGAAACGTTCAGGGAATACGAAACCAATATTTTACATATGACGAATGATCAAAATACGATTGTCGCTACAGGTGGGGGAATTATTGAAAAGGAAGTGAATCGTAAATGGTTACAATCAAATGGGACAGTTGTTTTTCTACAAACGTCCTGGGAGGAGATAGAACGACGATTAAGGGATGATGTTTCACGTCCGATCTGGAATAATCAATCACGTGATAAACAACAGCTACTGGAAAAACGATTACCTAAGTATCTCGAAGTAGCAGATTACGTCATTGATACAGATGGGAAAAATGTAGAAGCGATTGCAGCTGAGATCCTTTCAAAAATAAACGTATAAAATAATGATTGTTGGAAAAAATGACAGTAAAATGATAAAGGTGTGATTCTGTTGGCCAACAATGATTATGTCAAATACATGACGCAAAGAATTGTGAAGTATATGGATACACCGAAAGATGAACGGAAAAAACTTAAAGAAGCAAGAAAACAACAGGAAATAGCGTACTCCAATAAGTGGTTCGGTGTACTTCCATTTGCGTTCCGATTACTGATTCAGAAAAGAAAAGACTAAAACACCAGTAGTGCTATTGGTGTTTTAGTCTTTTATAATGGCCTGACTCGACTTCTCCGTAAGATAAAAGAGCCCAGCATTAATAATCTCAATCTCTATACGAGGCTCTAGACGTTCTGTCAGCCTTTCTTTTTCTTTTTCAAGTATTTCTTTATTTTCCTCCTGTTGATGAAAGAAGTAGTCCAGTAACTGAATCTCCTCACGCAAAGCTTTTTTAGATTCCTCGACCCATTGCATATCTTCTTCTAATAAAGAATGTTCCAAATAATGAAAAATCCTATTGAACCCACTTGCTGGTTTAATTATTGGTGAGATTGTAAAACTATAATCACTCATCCTAAGATCCATTGTAAATGTATCTAGGTGTTTCATCATATTAGCTTTCATCATCCCATTAATTAATTGGAGGCCTATCGAATGAATCGATTCTTTCTTTTGTTTGCCACGATAATGTACCATAATATTAGTAACTAACCAAGGATGTAATGGTGTTTTAATATCTCCACTTGTTTCTTCATATAGGATCGTAAAGCGGGCATTCTGCTTAATATGATGAAATATTTGCTGAAGACGCGGACTACCAAAATGGATCCATTCTTTTTTATTATCTTTCTTTTTAGTGCTAGTATCCAAATACAAGGACATCGGTTCACCGATTCGTCCGATTTTGTCCATATAATGCCAATAAAAGGGGCGGTTCATTAATACCTGATCCAGTTCACGTGTTAGTTTTATCGTCATTTCTGTATTATTTTCTGTAATAACGTCACAATCATGAAGGGTAAAGTATTGATGTAAGAAATCATGTAAATTAGTAATCATAGTAAATGCTCCTTGGCTTCATTGTCTTCTTGGTAGGATTGAATGACAGATGTTAAATTATCTAATTTGATTTTAGACTCACCAACAGATCTAGATTCTTCAAAAATCTGTTCCACTTCTCGCTCTATATTTGGAAGGTTTAAATCACTTAGAATTTGTTCTAGGTGACCAATCACATTCTCGAACAGTTGAATTTTATTGTATAACAAATTCATGACATGTTCTTCGACCGTATTTTTCAAAGCGAAATTATATATTTTTACATCATTTTCCTGACCGAAGCGGTGAATTCGTCCGATTCTTTGTTCAAGACGCATAGGATTCCAAGGCAGGTCATAGTTAATTAAACGATGACAGAATTGAAGGTTAATACCTTCACCTGCTGCTTCTGTTGCAATCATTACTTGTGCGTGATTTTGAAATAACTGGCGCATCCAATCCTTTTTCCCTTTTTTAAAGCCACCTCGATAAATGACAGCTGGAATTTTTTCTTGTTGTAAAAGCCACTGTAAATAAATTTGTGTAGCTCGGTATTCTGTAAATACAATAAATTTTTCATCTGATGATTTGATTAACTCTACTAATTTTAATGCTTTAGCATGATGTGGCAGTTGCTCAATGGCTGCTAATAAATCTTTTACTTCTGGCAAGTCAATGTTTTCCTGTTGCTGTATCCATTTTTTTATCGAAAGGTAACATGCTTCCCTAGAACTACAGAATTCTCTTACATACGTGATCGATGATATAGCAGTGTTATGTTTAAAAAATTGTTCAACCTGATGGTAAGTTTCCAGTTCCTGATCAGTAAAAGGCACCCAAATGGTTTCGATTTCTCGTTTTGTCCAATGAACACCTGTATCTGATCTACGGTTACGGACCATTACTTTACTAATTAATTGTTTCAAATACGGATCTTCATCCACTTTTCGTTTTTGTTCCCGGTATTGTTGGATAAAATCTTCATAAGTTCCAAGGTAACCTGGTTTTAATAGACTGATTAAATTAAAGATATCAGTTAATTTATTTTGAACAGGTGTAGCGGTTAATAACAAGCAATATTTTTTCGATAATTGTTGGACAAATTGAAAATTTTTTGTTTTATGGTTTTTTAATTTGTGTGCCTCATCAACAATAACAAAGTCATAGTCCTGTTCAAGAATTGCTTGGCGATGTCTAGCAGATTTAGCGGTATCTAATGTACTAATAAGGATATTAGTATTTTGCCAATCAACTCTTTTTCCTGATGTTACTGCAGGGATTAAAAATTTCTGATTCAACTCCAATGCCCATTGATTAACTAGGGAAGCAGGAACTAAGATAAGCACTTTTTGAACTAAACCTCTTAACATATATTCTTTTAAAATCAAACCAGCTTCAATTGTTTTCCCTAAGCCTACCTCATCAGCTAACAAGGCTCTACCATTCATATGTTGAATTACTTTTTCGGCACATTCTATTTGATGAGGTAAAAATTCTAAATGAGGTAAAAAATTAGGTGCGACAAGATCTTTGAAACTAGGGATTTTCATGGTTTCTGCAATTTGATATGATTGCTTAAATAATTGCCAATCTGCTAACTGAGACGGGGTTTTAATTGCTTCTTCATACTCTTCTATAAATGTTTCATCTCTTGAAATTGGTATACTCATAACACCCATCCTATCGTTAATACATTTGTACTGTTATTGTGGTCAGATTAGCGAGAGTTATACATTTCTAATCGAATCAATTATTACATATATAATAAAAATGTTTAGAAGTGACCATTTCTTAATCGAAAAATACATAGTGGCTGTTTTGAAATGAATCAAGTAATACTTACCACCAGATACATACTGCGTAGTAATGAAAATTCCGTTTAGTGACTTTCTTCCATTCTTTCCATAAGGAGTGCTGGGATACCGCTCCGGCAGAATACTGCGCTTTCCGTGGGCTCGGCTTCAGCTAACTTTGCAAAGTGGATCTTCAGCTCTCGCTGTCCCACAGGAGTCTCCGTATTCTGCCTACGCTGTTTTTGTTCTCTGATTATAGAATAAAATCAACTCATGGAACAAAAATATCTACAGTACTAACCATTTTAGCATAGTTGCACCCAATACTACATATGGTGAAGAAATCGACTGGTTGATTTCTGATTAGTGTTGTGAAGCATATCTTAACGAAGGGCGCCCACTTTCACTCCTGTGGGAATTGTTTGACCTGAAGATCCACTTTTTCGAGCGGTTTTGGCTCGAAAAAGTTAGCTGAAGGGCAAACCCCACGGAAAGGGAAGTGGGCAGCCGGAGTGGTAGTTATCATCACAATATATGTCAAAATTATCTCTTAATGCAGTGCGA
>NZ_WJID01000006.1:0-78310 GCF_010994055.1 Gracilibacillus thailandensis
ACGGAAAAGGAAGCGGGCAGCCGGAGCGATGCTTTTCGTCTACATATCATTTCAAAATGACCACCTATGATACAAAAACACTATCATGCCGCGTAATATATACTTCCCTTATAATTAAGAAAAGAGGACAGGTAATCCTGTCCTCTTTCATAGATATTATTGATATTTTTTGAATGCGAGTGTTACGTTATGACCGCCAAAACCTAATGAGTTACTAATGGCGATGTTGATATCTTTTTCGACCGCTTCGTTTGGTACATAGTTAAGATCACAAGCTTCATCTGGTGTTTCGTAATTAATCGTTGGTGGTAAAACACCATCTTGAAGTGCTTTGACACATGCAATCGATTCAATCGCACCAGCTGCTCCTAATAAATGTCCTGTCATGGATTTCGTCGAGGAAACATCCATCTTGTATGCATGGTCGTTGAAAACCGTTTTGATCGCTTGTGTTTCAAAGGAATCATTGTACTCCGTACTTGTACCATGCGCATTGACATAGTCTACATCTTCAGGAGATATTTCTGCACTATCTAGCGCTTGCTGCATTGCGCGTGCTGCTCCTTCTCCTTCAGGTGCTGGTGATGTAATATGGTACGCATCACCAGAAGCGCCATATCCAACAATTTCAGCATAAATAGTAGCGCCACGTTTTTCAGCAGATTCTAATGATTCCAGGATTAAAATACCTGCTCCTTCTCCCATGACAAATCCATCACGGTTTTTATCAAAAGGTCTACTTGCTGTATTTGGATCTTCATTAAAAGACAATGCTTTTGCTGTTGAGAAGCCTGCGAAAGCCATTGGTGTTAATGGTGCCTCTGCTCCGCCTGTGATCATGTAATCGGCATCCCCTCGTTCGATAACTTTAAAAGCGTCACCGATTGAATTTGCCCCTGACGCACAAGCAGTTACGGAACAGTTATTGATCCCTTTTGCACCTAGTTGAATCGACACTTGACCAGCAGCCATATCTGGAATTAGCATCGGAACGAAGAATGGACTAACCCGACGATAGCCTTTATCAACAAATTTTCTAAATTGCTCATCATACGTTGCCATTCCACCAATACCAGAGCCAATCCATACACCTACACGGTTAGCAATATCATCAGTAATTTCTAGATTAGCATCTTCTACCGCCATTTTAGCGGCACCTACTGCGTATTGTGTAAATAAGTCCATACGTTTTGAATCTTTTTTCTCCATATAATTGGTTGGTTCCCAATCTTTTACCTCACCAGCAACTTTCGCCGGAAAATCGTCTTTATTGACCTTTGTCACATAATCAATTCCCGAAGTACCAGATTTTAAATGATCCCAAAATTGAGCGACAGTATTTCCTAATGGTGTCACGGCACCCATACCAGTAATAACCACTCGATTTTTACTCATATCGATTCCTCCCTATTTTTCTATTTTCCCCATTTTAATGCTACAGCGCCCCATGTTAAACCTCCACCGAAGCCAACCAAGACGACCAAATCGTTATCCTTTATTTTATCGTTTTTAACTCCTTCAGATAAAGCAATAGGTATCGAAGCAGCTGAAGTATTACCATATTTATTAACGTTGACTGCCATTCGATCCTCTTCAATACCAAGCCGTTGTCTAGCAGCTTCCATAATACGAATATTTGCTTGATGTGGAATTAAATAATCAACATCTTCTTTAGCATAACCCGCTTTTTCCACCACATGTACTGATGATTCTGGCATTTGTCGTACTGCAAACTTAAAAACTTCTCGACCATTCATAAAAATATAGTCGTCATTTTGTTCTAAATGCTTGCCGCCACTACCATCAGCACCTAATTCAAAGGATAGCACACCTTTATCTTCACTTACAGGTCCCATTACTGCCGCACCTGCACCATCTCCAAATAAAACACATGTATTGCGGTCTGTCCAATCGGTGATTTTCGATAATTTATCTGCACCGATTATTAAAACATGTTGATATGCACCTGTTTCAATGAATTGTTTAGCCGTAATGACACCGTACATAAATCCTGCACAGGCAGCACTGATATCCATTGCTGCAGCCTTTGTTGCACCTAATCGTTCTTGCAGTTTACAGGATACTGTCGGAAAAGGTTGATCTGGTGTAACAGTTGCAACTAAAATCAAATCCAAATCTTCCCCTGTAATTTCCGCTTCCTCTAAAGCTTGTTCTGCTGCTTTAAATGCCATATCTGATGTATCTTCATTGTCATGAGCGATTCTTCTTTCTTCAATTCCAGTTCTTGTGCGAATCCACTCATCACTTGTATCGACGATTTTTTCCATATCAGCGTTAGTTAATACTTTCTCTGGCGCATAATGACCAGTTCCAATTATTCCTGCTTTCATGTTTATCCTTCCTCTCAAAGGAATTGTTATCAATTATTAAGACTTGGTACTAATTTTATAGTAAGATTTCATTTTTTTCAAGTTTATTTATTTAAAGTCTATCCACTCGCTGACAAAATACTCGTTAATCTACGTTTAAAAGTACCCATACATTCTAGTGGAATCTCCCATACAATGACTTTAGGAGGGATAGATATGGAAAAGCAAAATCGTTTTGATGAATTAATGTTCGGTAAAAAGCAAACGGAAGAGTCGGAAGAACCAGAAGAAAATGAGGAAAAAGACGAAAATGCTTTTGACTTATTTCAAACCGTACAATTACTAAATGACACATATAAGAAATTATCGCCAATCAAAGATATGTTCAAAAACATAAAATGAGATGATACCGTGATAAAAAAATAGCTGTCACATCGACATGACAGCTATTTTTCCGTTTGATGAGGTAATAAGCCTGTTTCCTTATACTCTTCGATTAGTTCATTCAAATAATCGATAAAATCTTCTGACAAATGCTCGCTATACGGGCCCATAGTGATAACTTCTTCTTCAAAACCGAAGTTATAAATCCCACCTTCTAATTCGCCCTCTTGTAATTGTTCAATGGCATAGACGTATAATTTATCAATATGTTGCACCGTACTGGTTAATACAGACTGCCCACCAATAGGTTGTTGATCATTAACATAGCCAATTGAATATATACCTTGATTCATAGCAGACTCCACGATGGAAACACTATAAGCATCGCCAGCTGGGTAAATGACATCCATATTTTGATCAAGCATTTTCTGATAATGCTCCACTGCCAGATCCTTTTCATCCCAATCATAGACATATTGAATATCGACATTCACCCGATCGTTTTGATAGAGAACGCCCTCGTAGAATCCTTCTACCTCCGGCTGCCATTCATACGCAGCAATAATTCCTACATGATTTGTTTCTGTCATTTCTCCTGCAACCATTCCAGCAAAAAACCCCATTGCTAAAGAGTTAAAATTTAAACTAATCAAATTATCTGCTGAATAGCCACCGTTTACATATATAAATTGAATATCAGGATATGACGCTTGTATTCGGTTGAAAAATTCACCAAAGTTGCTACTATGGCCGATAATAACCTGTACTCCTTCATTAGCAAATTCTTCAACGGCAATATTTACTTGCTGTTGCGTCTGGACACCTTCACGGAAATAAATATCCATATTAAATTCTTCTTGTATATCGAGTAAACCTCGATAACCTTTATTGCCCCAATTTTGATCATGGATCGTGTTTTCAATTAGCATTCCAACACGTTCTATTTTTTCACCACTTGCATTGTTGTTACAGCCGGATAATATTGGAATAATTATAATAAAAGTCAAAATAAGCAAGATCATATATTTTTTCAATATCCGCACTCCTTAAAGAATGGCATAGACGAACAGACTATCCTTAGGACTATTTTATCGCTTAGTCGACATTCCGTAAACCAAGAAAACATTACAAATAGATTACATTTGTGTAGAAACCCCTGTAACATCAGCATTCACAAAAAGATCACAAATTTCCTTTTGCACAAGATTTTTGTTTATTTTATTCATAAAATTTGATAAACTATAGATGGCGAAAAACGTAAGGGTATACATAATTCATAATAAATAGTATAGGATTCATAATAGATAGAGAGGTGAGACAATGAAATATTTCGCAACTATTTTTTGGGCAGTCATTATTTTAACCGTTGTATCATATGTATTAACAAGTATGGGTGGTCAAGAGTTTAATCTTGCTTCTGCTGTTTCCATTGCAGCAATTTTTAGTATCGTTGCAATCATTCTCGGTGATGGCATCCTGAAAGAAGAGGAATAACTTAAAAGATAGATCACTTTCGACTAACCGATAACCCTTGTCAACAAACAGTGACAAGGGTTATCTTTATGGAATACAGATTTTAGGGGGATACATAAATGGAAGAACTACTGTTATTGATCAAATATTTATTTTTAGGGTTAGTACAAGGTTTCACGGAACCAATTCCTATTTCTTCAAGTGGTCACTTAGTGTTATTACAAGACATATTTGGTGTAGGTGTGAGGGGCTTATCGTTTGAAGTGTTAGTCAATTTTGGTTCCTTAATTGCGGTACTGATGATTTACTGGAAAGATATTATCCAGATAGCTAAAAACGGGATTAACTATCTAACGACAAAAGATAATGCCTATCATGATGATTTTATGTTTATCATTTATCTGGTTGTTGCCACTATTCCAGCAGCAGTACTTGGCTTACTATTAGATGATTATATTGAAGCAACCTTTGCTGATCGAGCAAAAATGGTTGGAATTACTTTAGTTATTACAGGTATCGCGCTTTGGATTATTCGAAACTTACGTGGAAACAAAAATGATGGTGCTTTAACAATGAAAGATGCGATTATCGTTGGATTTGCTCAATCTGTTGCTTTATTACCAGGAATTAGCCGTTCAGGAGCAACGATTGTAGCGGCGATGTTATTAGGAATGAAACAAGAAACAGCATTACGTTTTTCATTCTTAATGTTTATACCTGTCAGTGTTGGTACGATGATGCTGTCTGTTGATGATGTAGTAAATGACCCTAACTTTAATACACTTTGGATTCCATATCTTATCGCCTTTATCGCAGCTATTATTGCAACTTATTATTCCTTGCGTTGGTTTATGAATATTATGCGGAAAGGTAATTTAAAATATTTCGCTTTCTATTGCTTTATCGTAGGTATTATCGCCTTTATCCTTCTTTAAAGCGAGGCTTTGGCCTTAGTACTATGATATGAAGTGAGAAGGATAACACATTTTGAAGCAGCAAATAATATGTGGAAAATTGATGTAGAGAAAATAGAGGACAAGTTGTTTAAATAGATTGAGCGGACATTTAGTGCGTTATTTGACGGAATAATACCCGTTTTTCGGTGTTGGCGGATATTTGATCCCTTATTCGGTTACTTTTGATGAAAAATAGCTTGATTTTCTATGAATAACGGAATAGATGTCCGCTACTATCCTAAAAACGCCATTTTCCTCACAAATAACGGAACAAATGTCCGTACTCATCTACCGGAGCACCAACACAAAAAAGCGCCTGTTAAAAGGGCGCTTTTCTTATTAATCCGGAATACCGAGTGCGATTTTTGCGTATCTCGACATACGGTCTTTTGACCATGGCGGATTCCAGACGATATTCACTTCTGTATCTTTTACTTCAGGAATATCTTCCATGACACGCTTCACATCTTGTTCAATGTGACCTGCAAGAGGACATCCCATTGCTGTTAGTGTCATTGTTACAGTAGCAATACCTTCATCATCAAGGTCTACACCATACACAAGACCTAAATTAACGATATCTATACCAAGCTCTGGGTCAATCACATTTTCCAGTGCTCCCATTAAATTCTCTTCTAATGCTTGATCCATCTCAATCCCTCCTTCAAACTCTTATCATTTATTATAAAACAAATCGGACACTTTTTAAATGATTTAAATCATAGTTGATATTCTAACCACTTTACAAATTCTAAAATCGCAAAACGGCTAACTTTATGTCCGCGTCCTATTTCTTTTAAGAAAGTGATATTTTCAGGGTTTTTGTAATGCTCAATCGCTTCTTCATAAAAGCTATAGGCATGATCAAATGGTACCACCGCATCCTCTTCCCCATGCCAGAAGAATAATGGTCTACCAAATAGCTTCTCCATTTGTAACGATAAATCAATGTCTTTTAATTCCTTTATTAATAAGTGAAGTTGATCATCAGAGATGGGTAGTTCTTTATGCTGAGCTTTCATAAAGCCAATTAATTGTTCGGCATATGCAGTTATTTTCGGGGATCCCATCATCACTCCAGCAGTCTTAACCCATGAAAATTGTGTTAAGGCAGCAGCAGTCGTGATTCCTCCCATACTTGTACCTGCTAACCCAAAGCGATTGCCCTCAAGTAATTGCTTTGCGACTAACTCTTGATAAATTGCTTCAATATCATCCAAATTTTGCTTTACTATATCGAAGAAGCGAAACTCTCTTTCCATATGTGAAAGATCGGTTTCTCTATCACCGTGTAACATCGAATCAGGCAATAATACTCGATAGCCTTTTTCTGCTAATAAGTATGCTATTGGTAAGTTATGTTCTTTCGCACTTGTAAAGCCATGTATGTATGTTAAAGTTGGTAATGCTTGCTCTTTCTTTTCTTGGTCAACGACATGTAATAACGGTATGTCGTTCCAATATTCTTTATTTATAGCTATCATCGGTACAATCCTTTCTCGTATCTTTTCTTACTTTTCATGATATAACTTCTTAATCAAACATGCAAAATATAGAAATAAAAATATACAAAACTTTACACCTGAAAGAAAGATCTTTAAACTATAATTACAATAGTGAGGTGAAGATATGCAAACAAATAGACACTTAGTTGCATTAGATCTAGACGGAACACTGTTAACTGATCGAAAGGAAATTAGTCCTTATACCAAATCAGTTGTACAGCAAATCATCCAAGAAGGACATATCGTGGTGATCGCCACAGGACGACCGCATCGTGCAAGTATTGCGTATTATCAAGAACTTGGTTTACAGACTCCGATGGTTAACTTCAACGGTGCACTTATTCATCATCCAACCGATCAAAAGTGGGACGCTTTACACACACCACTCCCAAATCGAACTGCAAAAAAAATTATTCAAACATGTTATGATTTTGAAGTCCATAATATTTTTGCTGAAATCCGGGATAATATGTACTTAGATCAGTTTGACCAACAAATTATCGATGTTTTTTCGGAGCCTAATCAACAGGATTTGATTACAATCGGAAGCTTAAAAAATCACTTACAAGAGGATCCAACTTCATTATTAATCCATCCGAAGGATGACCATATTGAGGAATTACGTCAATACTTAGATGATAAACATGCATCCATTATTGAACATAGAAAATGGGGTGTGCCTTGGAATGTAATTGAAGTTGTAAGAAAAGGGATTAACAAAGCAGTTGGTTTGAAAAAAATTGCACATTATTTTCACATCCCTGTAGCTAATATCATTGCATTTGGTGACGAAGATAATGACCTCGAAATGATCGAATATGCAGGTGTTGGTGTTGCAATGGGCAATGCTATTGATGAATTAAAACAAATTGCTAATTATCAAACCAAAACTAATGAAGAAGACGGAATAGGCAAGTTCCTTGTTGATTATTTAAAATTGGAAGCTAACGTTAAGGTTGGCAAAGATCTATCTGAATAGAAATCCGTGATTAATCCATAATAAGCATGAACATCAAATTGGTGTTCATGCTTTTTCCTTAAGCTCTGTTTCAGTGGTGGTATATCAAAGAACAAAGCTTCCAGTAGTTCTCTACCACCATTAAAAAGGATCATAACGGTAATCCAATTGATAAGCCTAGTGATTCAATAGACAGGAGGATTTATTATGCAAAACCAATTGTTTCAGCAAGCAAGAGATGCCGTCAATCGCTTAATGAATCGCGCGAACGGAAACTTCAATGAGCAGGATAAGCAAGCCGCTCAAAATGCGATTCAGTCTGCTTATACAAATGCAACAGCAGAAGAACAGCAAGAACTTCGCGAATTAGAGAATCAATTAAAGCAACAGAATGAATTAAAATAAGCTCCTCTGGTTAAAGAAGGTATACGAATCCGTATACCTTCTTTTCTTCATTCCAGCATCTGTTGAATTCCTTTCATAATTAACTACATTTTGATATGATGGTGATAAAGTACGCTTTATAGGAGGAAAGACGATGAGTATTCATGTAGAAGCAACACCAAATCCAAACGCAATGAAATTTACTAGTGACAAAATGATTTTTGAAGGAAACAATAGTATTTCTGTTATGCCTGGTCAAACAAGTGAATATGATATTTTAAATGAACTAATGCAACTAGAAGGTGTTGATAATGTATTTGGCTTCCAACACTTTATCACTGTTAATAAAAAAATGGATGTCGAATGGGACGAGCTGATTGGTAATGTAGAAGAAGTTATTACAAAATATGGTTATTAAACAAAAGGAATATATATACTTTCTAAGAAAAGCGCAGAGCGCCCGCTTAAAAACGTAGCGGCTGGGGCTAATCAACTGAGATAAAGGAATCACTGAGAAAAGCGAACCGATGATGACTTATCGTAGGGCGATTCGTGAAGTCGTCTAGTTTTTGGACGCTCGGAGCTAGATATCTGCGCAAATTTTATACTTCCCTTACAACTAAAAAAGGCTTGGTTCTCTAACCAAGCCTTTTTGGGTGTTGCTTTTATGGCATTACTTCTAATTGTACTGGTCTTTGTTCGGAACGATCCTCTGTATACAGTAACATAACCACTGCTCCGTTTTGAGGTAACATATCCTCGTCAATCGAAATTTTGATCTCAAATTCCTGCCATCCATCGCCTTCAACAGGGATTTCTGTTTGTTCCACTAGATAATTATGGCCATCCTCTACCTCATAATAGGTTACACCAACGCTGGTATCAACCTCTCCTGTTACGGTATATTCGCCATTTTCTCCTTCAACGTCAACTGAACGAAAAGGGCTATCTTCATCAGCTGCAGGATCCTCTATTGTAATGGTAATTGTTTGTTTTAACGGCTCACCTTCTACCTGCTGGCCATTTATTTCAGCTGGTAAGAGCGTCATTTCTACTTCATACTCACCAGGCTCCAAATGTTCAATCATATCCCAGGATTCCGCCCAATTCTTGAATTCACCAGGTGCTAATGATTCTTCAACCAAAGCTTCGGTGAACATTTTCCCTTCTGAATATTGATAAAATACTTCATCTTCTTGAAACAACTTAATTTCAAATTGTTGACCAGAAGTAAACATCAAGTCAACGGCCTCTTCATTTTTGTTGATTAATTGAAGTTTAAAATTAATCGTTGTACCTTGTTGTTCTGCAGCAACTTTCAAATCTAAATTTTCCATAATAGCTGAAAGAGCCTCCGTTTCGGATTGAGTTTCTTCTTCGTTAGCATTCTCTGGTTCGGGTGATTCTTCAGTAGAATTATCTACCGGTACCGAATCATCTGTTTCTGTTTCTTCCACATCCGAAGAACCACAAGCCATTAACAACAACATCAAGATAATAGATATAAGAGAGAAATATTTCTTCATATTTCTGCGACCCCCTTTAAAAGATTAGACGTTAGACACGAGAAATGGTTTCAATCGTTTCGTCGGAAGAATCCATAGACACCTGCTGTCTGAATAACATTCGTAAAAGCATTCTCATCTACTTCATGGATAATCCGTTCTAAATCATATAACTCATATCTAGTTATAACTAAATATAACATATGCTTATCTTCTTTTGTATAAGCACCTTTAACCGGCAATATCGTAATCCCGCGAATCATTGTGTCATGAATTGCTTGTTGCAGCTCATCAGCTTTTTTCGTAACAATCATTGCTGTCACTTTCTCATGACGAGTATGTATACCATCAATAACTCGTGTTGTAACATATAAACCTACTAACGTATAAAGTGCATTCTCCGGCTCATTTAAGATACCTGCAATAACAATAATCATCCCGTTAATCGCCATTAGATAACTACCAATTGGCTTGTCCTTCATCCGAGATAAAACCATTGCAATAATATCAGAACCGCCTGTTGAAGCACCCCACTTTAAGGTAATACCGACACCAACACCAGCAATAACTCCACCAAATACAGCATTAAGCAAAATATCGTCGGACAAATTAACAATTGGTAGCACCTCTAGGAAAAAAGAGGTAGCAATAACCGAAAGAAAACTGTAGATTGTAAAGCCACGACCTACCATTAACCAACCGATAATAGCTACTGGTATATTAAGAATGAATAAAATAATACCGGTACTAGCAATTTCTACTCCCAAGTAATCAGAAAAAACAGTAGCTAAAATTTGTGAAATACCAGTAAAGCCACTAGCATATACATTGGCACCAATTAAGAAAAAATTAAGACCAATGGCATTTAGTATTGCACCAACTATGACAATTACTATTCGTTTTGCTTCCATTAAGAACATGTTGTTCATCCCTCCTGTTAACGGAACCCACATGATTCCATACCCTTTTATATCATTACATAATCTTTTTTGCACAAGAATAAACTATACTAGAATCTGATCTAGAAACCAAGTAGTTTGAACAAAAAAGTTTGTAAATTTGTTTTGACGTAACTGTTCGTTAAGCTTACACTTATATTAAGCTAAAACACGATCATCATACATGATCAAAAAGGAAAAAAGGAGGGGTTACATTGACTGTAAAAATTCTTGCAGATTCTGCTTGTGATCTTTCATCTGAAGATTTTCAACAATTTGACATCGAAATGTTACCATTAACTGTTCAACTGGATGGTGAAGATTACGAAGATGGAATTAGTATTTCTTCAAAAAAAGTTTACGATGCCATGAGAGAAGGCAAAGCGCCCAAAACGGCACAAGTCAGTCCTCAAGTTTTTAAAGATGCTTTCGAAAAACATGCCAAGGCAGGAAACCAGGTCTTATATTTAGCTTTTTCTTCAGAACTGTCTGGTACATATCAAGGGGCAAAATTAATGGAGCAAGAAGTGAAAGAAGCGTATCCTGATTTTGAATTACATGTGCTTGATACGAAATGTGCATCTTTAGGATATGGACTTGTTGTGCTAAGGGCCGCAGAATTAGCTCAAACAGGTGCAAGTATGGAGGAAATACTCGAAGTAAGCAAACATCACTATGAACATATGGAGCATATTTTCACTGTCGATGACTTAGAATATTTGTACCGCGGAGGTCGTGTTAGCAAAACAGCCGCTTTTGTCGGTACATTATTAAAAGTAAAGCCTTTATTACACATGGAAGATGGTAAACTGATCCCACTAGAAAAAGTTAGAGGATCCAAAAAAGTGTTCAAACGAATGATCGAAGTGATGGAAGAACGAGGTCAAGATCTGGACAACCAATTAGTAGCGATCAGCCATGGCGATGCATTGGATACAGCTGAACATATTGCAAGCATGATTCGGGAAAAATGGAATGTCAAAGATATTAAAATTAACATGGTTGGTTCTGCCATCGGTGCACATTCCGGACCAGGTACGATCGCTCTCTTTTTCTTAAATGATTCTCCGAAGTAAAGTTAGACTGTTCCAAGTAGCAGTTTAGCGATCGAGATAACATCGTCACCTCATTTTTTATTGGACACTTTTTTGGGGTTATTGGACACTTTGGACGATTTACTGGACACTTTCACGGATTTATTAGACACTTTTCATCATTTACTGGACACTCTCAAAAAAATCCCTGCACACGCAGGGATTTTTTACGTATGTTGCTCTGCTTTTTTGCCATACTAGGAGAAAAAGCTTCTAGGAGTGTCCTAAATGTCAGCAAATCAGCAAAAACAAGTATTACCGAAGCAGCATCAAGATCGACAACCTGGTTTCGAATATAAGATGACACCTCTTCCTGTCAGTGTAAATGAACATTATCAAGGTAGTAATAAATTGAAAGATAAAGTTGCAATCATTTCTGGCGGGGACAGCGGTATTGGTCGTTCTGTTGCGATTCATTTTGCTAAAGAAGGAGCAGATATCGTCATCATCTATTTCGATGAAGATCAAGATGCCAACGATACGAAGAAAATGGTGGAACATGAAGGTAAAGCATGTAGTCTATTTCGCGGAGATATTTCGCATAGTGAGTTTAGTAAAGATGTCGTCAAAAAAGTAATCGATGAACATGGAAAAATTGATATTGTGGTGAATAATGCTGCGGTTCAATATCCACAGCAGGATTTTCTTCAAATTACTGATGATCAATTAGAAAAAACATTTCGAACAAACATTTTTGGTTATTTTTATCTCACAAGAGCAGCCCTCCCTCATTTAAAAGAAGGTAGTTCAATCATTAATACTTCTTCGATTACCGCTTTCCAAGGTAATGAAAGTCTGATTGATTACTCCAGTACCAAGGGAGCCATTACAACATTTACAAAATCTCTGGCAAAATCACTAGTCTCTCAAGGAATTCGTGTCAACAGTGTTGCGCCTGGACCAATCTGGACACCACTGATTCCAGCTAGTTTTGATGAGAATCAAGTTGCCACCTTTGGCTCTGATACAGAAATGGGACGACCTGGTGAATCATCAGAAGTTGCACCAGCATATGTATACCTTGCAAGTAATGATGCTAGTTATGTAACAGGTCAAACGATTCATGTTAATGGTGGACAAATCATTTAAAAAGAAAAAACACATAGTCTGTTGGTACTCCCCGTTCACCCTGTTGATGAAGCATCGCCGTTAGATTGCCACGATGATATGTCCCATGATTAACGACATGATGCACTAAATCAACAAGGGTGAACTCACATACTCCATGTTGTGGATGCTCTGTAGTGATCGAATGTTCAGAATTCTTATGGATATTGAAAAAATCATAATACTCTGTTGAAAGTTGATCATACATATCTTCTAGCTCAACAATGGAAGCTTGTGAAGCCTTGAATTTTCGATGTTCCACTTTTTTAATAATGGTATGAAAGTTACTTCCCTTCATTACCTCCAGCCAAGTTATATCGGTAGCATAAAGATGAGTCAACACTTCAGAAATGGAGGAAAAAACACTTTTAACTTTGCCGTTTAAAATTTCATTTGGTAATTGCTTTAAATGTGCGAATATTTTTTTATTCGCCCAAACGTGATAATCATACATTTTTATTACCTGACTATTTGTCATTTGATCACTCCTTGTAAATCAATAGATGGTACCTTTAAATTTCTCCGGTTTTTTTACATAACCTTCAATAATATAGCCACAATTTGTACAAATTATATACTCAACATCAGAACCAAAGCTCATTTTATTTACAGGTTGCATTACTGCATATCCACTATGCTTACCAAGCCCCAATTCCGTTTCCCCACATTTCGGGCACGCAGATACTCCTCGATACTGCATCCAACCACAACTCCTCTACTTTAACAGGTTATGCTAGAATTACGTTTCAAAAGCTATTTGTGTTTCACTAATTTTTCATAGCAACAAAGACTGCCGCAAACACTATACGATTATATGCTTGATGTCATCGATCTTTAAATTTTTCACCAAATAATAAAGATTAAACCGTTTCCTTTTTTCATTTTTTAGTGTAAAGTAATATTCTTACAACAAAAATGATTTGGAAGAAGGAACATAATGAAACAAACTGAGACTAAAAATTTAAGTTTATTTGCTTTAACATGGCCTATTTTCATTGAAATTCTGTTACACATGTTGATGGGGAATGCCGATACGTTAATGTTAAGTCAGTACTCCGATCATTCGGTTGCTGCGGTCGGTGTATCCAATCAAGTGTTATCGGTTGTGATTGTAATGTTTGGTTTTGTTGCCGCAGGGGCATCGATACTCGTAGCACAAAATCTCGGGGCAGAACGGTCAAAAACAGCTGGAAAGATTGCTGTAACATCGATTAGTTTAAATTTATGGTTTTCATTAGCATTAAGTCTCACTTTATTTATTTTCAGTGACTTTATTTTACGTTTGATGGATTTGCCTGAAGAACTAATGAATGAAGCTTCTACTTATATGAACATCGTCGGCGGATTTATTTTCGTTCAAGCACTGATCATGACAGTATCAGCTATTTTACGAAGCTATGGCTTTACCAAGGATACCATGTTTGTCACGATTGGCATGAATATTGTAAATGTGATTGGTAACTTTTTTGTTATTTTTGGTCCATTTGGATTTCCAGTACTTGGTGTCGAAGGGGTTGCCTATGTCACAATGCTTAGTCGGTTTATCGGATTTATCATCTTATTATTTATCTTGGCACGTCGTAGTGAACGACAGCTTCCGTTCCAATCTTTTTTCCATTATGAAAAGAGCCATGTGAAAGACCTATTACAAATTGGCACACCATCTGCAGGGGAGCAGTTATCCTATAATGCAAGTCAGATGGCAATCACCTATTTTATTGCTCAGATGGGGACTATCGCAATTACAACGAAAGTATATGTGCAAAACTTAATGATGTTTATTCTCTTGTTCTCCATCGCCATTGGGCAAGGTTCACAAATTCTGATCGGTCACATGATCGGAGCAGGAGATATGGAAAGTGCTTATAAACGTGGTATCAAAAGCTTGAAAATAGCAATTGTTATCAGCACTTTAATGGCAATTCTTTTCTATAGTTTCAGTTCGACATTACTTGGTATTTTCACAACTGACGCTACTATTATTGAAAAAGGGATGTTCCTTTTACTCATTACGATTATTCTTGAACCTGGTCGCGCATTTAACCTTGTAGTTATTAACTCACTGAGAGCTGCTGGAGATGTCAAGTTTCCTGTTGTGATTGGGATTGCCTCGATGTGGGGTGTCAGTGTTACCTTTGCATGGTTTTTTGGAATCTTTTTAGATTTAGGATTGGTAGGTGTCTGGATAGCTTTTATTGCCGATGAATGGCTAAGAGGTGTCTTAATGCTAAGAAGATGGCGTTCAAGAACTTGGATGAAGAAAGCATTTGTCAAAAAAGAAACAGAAGCTGTGGCGGAATAAATTAAAAGCATACCAGCACACGTGGTGAATGGTATGCTTTTTGTTTTAGTTATTTATCAGTAACCTCTAACGCTTGTTTTGCCATTTCCTCATACTCTTCCAGGCCTGAAATTAAGGCAAACTCTGCGATGGCTACTGGATAAGCAGCACTCAGCTCGATAATATGCTCTTTCATCAAGGGCCAGCTATATCCTCCAGCTTCTTTGTAAGCGTCGATAAGAGAAACAAGGCCATCTTCTCCAAAAAGTTGATAGTACCCCACAAAGTCATTGGATATATCTGTCACTTTCACTTCTGTCCAATCGATTATCCCTGTTACGTTGGCATCCTTATCAATTAATAGGTGACCTGCATGAATATCTCCATGAATGAAACCTGTTCGTTTTGGCCACATTTCATCATTATTTACCCATGTTTGCCAGCGATGCCATAAAGCTTCTCCTACCCCGAACTTTTCCTTCACAGCCTCCATTCTTTCGATCATTGACTGTCTCGCTTCTTCTGAGCTGTGTACCATTAAGTCAGCTTTTGCTACTTTCTCTAATGGAATACTGTGCAGATCTGCCAGCGCACTTGCTAATGTTTTATGAAAATTAGCTGGTACATCGTTAATATCAATTTCCCATACATAATTTTGAATCTCATGATCAATTGTCCCAGCAGGTATTCCATCTAATTTTTTATATGCAATCAAATCCTCTGCATATATCGACCAATTCGGAGCTTGAAAAGTAGATACCTGCTCATTCACAACATCTAAAGCGTTTTTCTCCACTTTCGTTCTTGGCATCACATCTGGTCTTCTCGGGATACGTAACGTCCACTCATTTCCTTCCTGATCTTTTGCAAAGACAACCTGAAAATCTAGCCCTGACTCATTAAATTCTAAAGAATCCTCTTGTAGTTGAAGACCTTGCTTCCTTGTTATGTCCATCACTTCTTTTATTGTTATACTCACTTAACATCACATCCTTATAATATTTCTCAAATAAAAAAACACAGGTACTATCCTGTGCTGAATAATCGGATTATCGCTTTGTGAGTTATAAAAATCATCCATAAAGACATAACAAGAAAACCGGATTCAAAATAAAAGAATTCCTTTCGCTCGTTAAGAATTATATATTGAGTTATCGAAATATACAATTTATTTGTTTATGATGATGATTACTTAAAAATAGGCAGACCTATCCGATTACTCTACACACAGGCAGAGCCTTTAAACACTATAAAATTAGTAGCATAAAGATTAAAATCGGATTCTAATATAGCAGATACCCATTTTTAAGCAACCCTCCGTTCCATTAAGTTAATCCAATCATAGCAGAAGCGACGATGTCTTGCAATATTTACATCAATATTAAGAAGAAATTGTTCAAGAGGATTTCAGATCAACTTAAACCTTAATAACTAAAAACGCTTGGATTAGATTATCGATCCAAACGTTTTATCTGTAACTATCTTTTCTATAATATTGTATACATATTAATAATTTTCAAGTTTCTGAACGGAAAGTTTTTCCTACCTCTTTACCTAATTCAAAGTAATGCCTAAAATTATATATTAATGGACTCCACTTTGATGGATCAATATAATTTTCATTTTGTATAATATTATCTTCCGCATGAAAATGTAATACTTGCGTTTCAACAATTGCAAACAATGGATTATATTCGGGTATTCGAATGTTTTTAACTAATGCTTCGATTTGAATAGGACATTCTTCTATCCGAGTAGGAAAGACAGTTTTTGAATCTAAGGGAGTTAACCCTGAAGATTCGTATTTATCTTTTTTATAAGTGAATCCAATCTCTTGCTTATAAGACGGTATAACTTTTTTTCCGCTATAAGAAGAGATTTTCTCAACATTTTCCCAAAGGTTTGGACTGGGTAAATTAATAACACATTCTTTATGCCTTTCTAAGTTTTCAATAGCCTTCCCTCCAAGTCCTATACCAAGAACAATACAATCACCTAGAGCCCAAGAAGAAGACATTGGACTTATGTTTGTTGTCCCGTCTTCATTTAACGTGTTAAGAAGCAATGTTGGTGTTCCATAATACATAATTTTAGGCTTAATTTCTTTAAAACTTAACATGTCCACATTTGTTGTCTTATTCAAGTTTTTTCCTCCTTTAACTTCATTACATTTATATTGTAAATCTTTAAATATTCAACTATCATCGAAATATGGATGTAAGGAGGAAAAATGATGAATCCCAATATTTCTAAAATCGCTTCATTATTATCTGATTCAACTCGATCGGCTATTTTACTTAGCCTTATGGACGGAAGAATCCACCCTGCTAGTGAATTGGCTTTTCTTGCAAAGGTAAAACCTCAAACAGCAAGTTTCCATCTCCATAAAATGCTCGAGGCTAACCTAATTAATGTGGAAAAACACGGAAGGCATCGTTATTATAAGTTGATTAATAGTGATGTAGCCAAAGTGATAGAACAAATGTTAAGTATTTCTCCTAACTCTCCTGTTACTTCATTTAGAGAATCCAGAGAAAAAGAGGCTATTCATTTCGCTAGAACTTGTTATGATCATTTAGCAGGCTATCTCGGTGTACAAATTACAAATTCTTTACTGGAACAAGGCTTTATAAAAAAGGTAGATTTAAACTTTGAAGTAACTCCCGAAGGCATCGAGTTTTTTCGTGATTTCGGTATTAATCTTGAGGAACAAAAAAAGAAACGGAGGGCATTTGCACGTTGTTGTTTAGATTGGAGTGAACGACAACATCATCTTGCTGGAGCACTTGGTAATGCGTTGCTTTTAAAGATGATCGAACGACAATGGATAACACGTACACCTAAGATACGAGCTGTTAAAGTAACTCCAACCGGAAAAATTGAATTACAGAAACTTTTCAAATTCGATTACGAAAATAATCTTTATACTTTTGAAGAAAGTTAACTAGAGAATTTATAAGAAAACGTTTGGTTAAAATTCTATTATAGTGAGCCCAAGCGTTTCTCTTGTCAAACTAGAGTAATAAGCGTAAGCAAAAAATTTAGCTAAGAAAAGCGCAGAGCGCCCGTAGAAACGTAGCGACTGGAACGAATTAATTGAGATAAAGGAATCAGGGTAAACTTGCGAACCTATGATGACTTATCGTAGGGCAATTCGTGAAGTCGCCTAGTTTCTGGGCGCTCGGAGCTAGACAAATACTTAAATGTTATACTTTCTTACCTTTCTAGAAAACCAGTTATTCTTTTTGGAGAATAACTGGTTTTCATCTAGAGCCTAACTCGATCATTGGCAATATTTCCACTACAGCTCGTAAGGTTCTTCTACTTACACCCAGCTTCTGCATTACATTTAGTATATAATTTGAAGTATGTCCACAGTAAAGTGCTGCTCAGTTCTTTGATTTTGCTTGCATTCTACGATTCTTCACACTAACCGCCACTATAAACGCGACAAACCCACCAAGAATCACAACCATCATGGCAATAAAGAACCAGTTAAACCCCCTGTCTTCTTCTAAAACAAAGATATTACTTGTTTCGCGCTCTAGAATCACTCGATATGTACCATCATTTTGTTGTCTGACGATATTATCTTCCAGCAAACCTCTCAGTTGCATATCCTCACCGATTCCGTCCAATGAGGCTGTCTGTGTTTCGGTATCATTATTAATCGCAATATACATTGTTTGATCCTCGGCACTTCTCTTGTAAACTGACATTGCTCCCGCTTGAGCTACTAGATCCATTTCCCCATTTTGTAACGCAGAGGAATCTTGACGAATGGCTGCTAGCTTTTCTAAATGTTGGGCTATTTCTTCGTCCTCTTTATTTAATTCGGCCATGCGGTGATCTGGTTCATCTACACCATTATCCATTGGCACTTCTACTCCCTGATAAAACAAAGAAGATCCTGGTAATGTATAGAGTAATGTAGATGCAAGCTTCCACCTTGTGACAGGATGATAGCCTTCTTTCACTGTTTCATGCGTAAAGCGTGAAGTAAGGACAGATTCCATGTAATGTACACCAGTTATCTCGTGAGAAAATAATGGCTCCAAGGATACTCCCGGTTGTTTCAGGATATCAACCGCTTCCTTTCGAAAATCATGATCGATATTATTTTCGTCTTCCATTCCATCTACTATTAAAAACGCATCTTCTTTCTCAGCTTGTATACGTTGACGCAGTTCATCGATAAAGGATTGAGGTGTCTGTTCATCTACATAAACATGAAAACCATCAATTCCAGTACTATTCATCCAATATACTGCTGTTTCCAAAAAATATTGCTGTACATCTTCATTTTGCAAATTAACGGTTGGCAATTCTTCATTCAATTGATTGACGGAAGGTTGAGACACCCAATCAGACTGTTCATTTACCCAGAGATGTTCATTATCTACATGTGATAAAACAAAATCTAAGATTACCTTGATGTCATTCTCATTTGCTTCGGCTACTAGATTTTGCAGCACCGCGATGTTTCCAAATTGAGGATCGACACTTTGACCATCTAAAGGATCAAATCCATGGTAAGAAGCCGCCGTCATGATAGGACTGAGGTTAATTGTAGTTATACCTAATTCGCTTAAATAAGGAATTTTGTCGATAACACCCTGTAAATCCCCACCATGATATGCAGAAGGATCATCAATATTAATCTCTATATCATTGCTACTGTCCCCATTTACAAATCGGTCTACTAAAATATAATAGATTCCTTCTTCTGTTTGTTCTTCTGCCATGACAGTTACATTCGGAATTAAAAACAGGCATAGAACCATAACTAGTAATACTTTTCTTATGTAGAGCATAATGGTCCCCTTTTCTCAAATTATATTCGTCTTCTATTATCCTAGACAATCAAAGAAAGTCAAATACCCTTATTGAAAAATAACATGAATTTTTTGTGATTGAAAAACTCCCTATCTTAAATAGATAGAGAGTTTTGGTATTTTTTCTTTACTTTTTCCCGAATTCGGTACGTGATAATTAAGCCAGTTAAAAAGAGGAGCGGTGTAAGATAATAGACAATATTACGCCAGTGTAAAGGAACACGTTGGACAAATTCAGCTTTCATATACGTCCCTTGTTCTTCAACCGCAATTGCCTCGGAAATGTCCACGCCTTCTACTTTAAAATACTTAGTACCTACAGGATAATAATTAGATCCATTGCCATAATATTTACCGGTGCGATCATCAGCTTGGGTGGTTACTTCTCCAATCGATTGACCGATAAGAGATTGATTGACTTGTTCGTCAGTAACTTCATATACACGGCCGTCTAACACTACAAACGGATACGCCCATTCTAGTGCATGTAAGGTGGTTGGAATAAGTAATAGAAGCAACATGCCGATAGATAATTTCTTCATAACCGTCACTACTTTCTTCCAGTTTCGACGTTACAACATCATATATCAATCATCACATCATTTTCTTGCAACCAGTATTCAATTTGGGCGAGATGAGCCAACAGTTGTGGTCCAGTCATTAATTGGCCAAACCATGGCGCACTGATATTTGCTGCTTTCTGGTCGACCAATGCTTTTACTTTAGAGCGATCCAATATCTCGAATAGACGTGCATTCTTATCATCAATGATCTCATTCATCCAGTTGATGACTGCATTGGTATAAGCGGGGTGATGTGTTTTTGGATAAGGGCTTTTCTTACGGTAAAGAATTTCATCTGGCAAAATTCCTTCTAACGCTTTTCTTAGTATGCCCTTTTCACGATCTCCGTGAGTTTTTATTTCCCAGGGAATATTCCACACATACTCAACTAGGTGATGATCACTGAACGGAACACGTGCTTCAAAACTTGCTCCCATACTCATACGATCCTTACGATCTAATAATGTCGGCATAAACCATTGCATATTTAAGTAAAACATTTGTCTTCTTGCTTTGGCTTCTGCCCCTTCTCCATCTAATAAAGGAGCTTCTTTCACGGTATCTTCATATCTTTGTTTCGTATATGCTGCTAGATTTAATTGTTGACTCACATCTGACCGTAATAGATTTTGTCTGACTTCTGAAGAACGAATCCAAGGGAATCCTTCACGATTAAGATCATCTTCTAGATAAAACCATGGATAGCCACCAAATATTTCATCGGCACATTCACCGGATAGTGCAACAGTCACTTCTTTTTTGGTTTGCTCACAAAACCATAATAACGAAGAATCAACATCAGCCATCCCCGGCAAATCACGATATCGTACTGCGTCTTTTAATAAATCTACCAATGTAGCATTGTCTATCACAAAGTTATGATGCTCAGTTCCCAATGACTGTACCATTTTTTCGATATAGGTTTTGTCCTGATTGGGCTGGAAACTACTTTTCTTAAAATATTTGTCGTTATCCTCATAATCAATAGAAAAGGTTTGAAGTGCATCTTTTTGATTGTTTTCGAGATATTGTGCCGCTATAGCTGTGATCGCACTAGAATCCACTCCCCCTGATAAAAAAGTGCCCAGTGGAACATCAGATACGAGCTGTCTCTCGACTGCATCCACTAGTAAATGGCGAACCTTTTCGGCAGTTTCTTCTACGGATTCTTCGTGTGGCTTACTTTCCACATTCCAATAACGTCTTGTTTTCCAGCCATCTCGGTTAAAGATGCCTACATGTGCTGCACGCAATTCCTTCAATCCGCCAAATACACCATGACCTGGAGTACGTGAAGGACCAAGTGCAAAAATCTCAGATAATCCTTCCTCTTTGATGACAGGATCTACTTCATCATGTGCGAGAATCGCTTTTATTTCAGAGCCAAATAGTAAGCCATTGTGATGTTGCTTGTAAAATAACGGTTTTACACCAAGACGGTCACGAGCAAGAAATAGCTGCTGCTTAGATGGATCCCAGATAGCATATGCAAAAATACCGTTTAACTTCTCGACGTGTGCCTCTCCCCATTCGATATAGCTTTTCAACAGGACTTCTGTATCGGAGTGAGAATTGAATTGCCATCCTTGTTTCAACAGTTCACTACGAATATCCTCTGTATTATAAAGCTCACCGTTATACACTAATACGTAAGAATGTTGGTCTTTTGTATGGCTCATCGGCTGTTTGCCACCAGCTGGATCAACAACAATTAAACGCTGATGTCCGAATCCAACATGTGTCTCCAAATAAAAATCCGTTTCGTCTGGTCCTCGATGACTGATTTTACTTGCCATACGCTGTACTTGTTCACGTTCATGCTCAATATTTCGGGTAAAGTCGATCCAACCTGTAATCCCACACATACTGTAATGACACACCTTTCCCTATCATAGTAGCTCTTAATAATGTATGCAGCAAAAGTGAGAAAATGAACAAGACAAACGAATTTAAACGACCGCAACAACCGCTGCCAACAGCTAAGCTAGTACTTATGTTTGAGGTAAAAACGAACATTTATTTCAATAAATAAGTGATCAGATGTCCGCCAATAAAATTATCCACTTCACTCGAAATAAAAAAGATCACGGAATTGTCTCCGTGACCGAAATTACCCCATAAATTGTACTCCAAATGGTAGTCTGCCAAAACCTAGAACTAGTACGATTAAAAGAGCTACAATGAGTTGTATCCAAGCACTTTTTGCAGGTTTTGCTTTACTTATCTTGCTTAATACCATTTCCATTGCGCCGATCACCCAGATTCCAGCAATCATTTTGACTATTACTTCACCTAGTATGCCAGCTGAATTTGTATATACTCCAGTATTGTTGATAAATAATAGGAAACCAGTGATAATAATCAATAAATAAACTAACCGCAAGATCATATGTAATATTTTTCCGGACTTATTTCCAGTCTTGTACATGGCATAGGATACCAATAGTAGAATTAATCCCACTACCCATGCCGTTATGTGCATGTGTGTCATCTTAAGTACACCCCCAATTATATTCTCATGAATGTATCATATCATGAAATGTCACAGATTTCATTTATCAAGAGAACCTTTCACTGTATTGTCAAGAATATCTCTTTCTATTTTTAATCGTTCCGCTGATTTGACAGCTTTTTTCCATAAGTCAAACTTCTCCATATCCATTCCAGTGGACCGCGTTTATATTTGTTCAACCATAAGTAACTAAGTATCATTTGGACCGGATAGACGATAAGTCCGATTAATATCGTTTGAAAAGGAGTCAGCTGACCATATAGTCCAAATCCAATCGAATAAAATATGGTTACACCGATAATCGATTGCAGAATATAATTCGATAATGCCATTTTGCCGACATATCCAACCATTCTAAAAAATTTAGTAAGTTTATCAAAAAGAAAAGCAATCGTAATGACGTAAAAAATAGCAGAAGCACTACCACCAATTGCATCTTGTAATCTTGAAAACCAATATGGATTTCCAAATGCATATGGCCCAGCCTTGAACACCACAAACAGAATCAAGGAGTAAATCCACCATTTCCGCAATATTTTTTTATGTCCTTGTAAGTCATGCAGCCATTTTTTTCGAGCAAAAAGTAAACCTATTAAAAAAATCGGCAAAATATTAAATAGTCCTAAAATGAAAACAAATAGATTATTACCATACAGCCAATCATTAGCATTTTGAGTTAATATCTCGCCCCAACTACCTTGCCCATAATGCTGAAATGAACTTTCAATAGCTGCCATATCGGCTAAATTACTGATATCTTCTATTAAACTTGCTAAAAATAATAAACCAGTCAACATAAGTGTCGGAATTAGTAAAAGGCAGATACTCCAGACGACTAAGGTAACATTTTTACGATTCATAAATAACAGTAACAAAAATCCGGTTATTGCATAAGTAATGAGAATATCACCATACCAAATTAAAAATGCATGAATCAGACCGAACCCAAGCAAGATAAACAAACGGCGGGCCATCCATTTTTGAGGTGCTTCAACGTTTTTGGTATGTAAATTTTCATTAATGATTTGCATGCCAAAGCCAAACAAAAAGGAAAATAAGGAATAAAAACTCGCTTGAAAAAATATATCGATAATCATTTGCCAAAATCCCGGTTCGCCTATTCCCCAAAAGTTAATACCATTGCCATAAATCATGTACGGTGCATGAAAAGTTGGTAAATTCACCATAAAAATACCAAAGATCGCAAATCCTCTTGCAGTATCTATCCATGGTAATCTTTTTGCATCTGCTAATGGTGTTGCATTATTCACAATTTTCCACTCTCCCTAATTACTGTCTGCATTTATTTTACTTTATTTTGGAAAAATAAACTAGCATTATTAGGAAAACCGGTACACTATTTTCACATACTGCCGAAGAATTCATAAAATAATTATGGAATGAAGTATCAACGTTAGGATGATGTCTATGCCCGCAATTGTTGGTGCTGTAAAAGTGATCAGCATTGGTAATTCCAGCATTTTTCATATTGGTGATATTTACAAAGTACATCCGTATACACTATCCAAAACCTTCGCTGGTGGGGGGTCCTTTAATACAGGGGATGGTATACGTGTACAGTTGAAAAATGCGCAGACAACAATGGTAGATAATGACGAATTTGATCAAAATATATCGGGAATTTAGTAGGTGATCATGTGAATTTAACAGTAAACCAATCGATTTATATTCATTTTTTAAAAGTTGGAAGTGTCACGAATTCGTCTGTTTTACAAATTGGTAGTACCGGAAAAATGCAAGCAGTATCTCAATTATACAATACAGGTGAATTTGAAGAACCTGCCGAGGAAGCAGTTCCACAAGGTGTATCAGAACCACCATTAGTCCCTTTATCACCTTATTAAAATTCTCTTAAGGAGTGATTTCTGATGGATTATCAGATGATGGTATATTATATTACCCAACTACAACAGCAAGTCCAGCAACTATATAATCACATCAACTCCTTAGAGAACCGTATTCAGCAATTAGAACAAACGAATTCTCCTAACAAAAATACCACAATTGAAAAGTTGGAATACCATTTTGACCAATTAAAAATTGAACGATTAGACGGAACGCTTCATATCGGGGTGACCCCTGAAGACTTACAATCTATGGATGATTTTTCTTTACCTAATCATAACGGAGGACCATTACCATCTGTACACCAGACATTAGAACAGTATGTTGACCACGAATTACCTGACTATTTACAATCATTGGAACAGCAATATCACTACCCGTTAGATTCAGGCTATCGGCAAACATTATTAGACGATATCAAACAGCAAATTTCTAGCAGGATTGCTCACTATCAACAAGCAAATGTTCCTCCTGAACAAATGAATCAGCACATACTTTCTAATGTGAAAAATGAATTTCAAATAGGTCTTAGAAAATGGTTTGAAAACAAGCAAAAGGAGTAAATCGTCATGTATTATACAGTGAATAATTGGAACTTAGGCGTCGGAAACATATCGGTTGTCGGTGTTTCAAGTTCCTCTCTCTTTATTGTCGGTGACAGTCATGAAATACAACTATCCTCGCTTTTTGACACACCTCCTGAATCTTTTATTGTTGGTTCTGGTACTAATAATAGAGAAGAGGAAATAATTGATCATGATGCCACGAACGACTAATGTCAAGCAAGCAAAAATCAACAGTATATCCCATAGTTCCTTATTTCAAATTGGTGATACGAAAGAGATAGAACCTCAAGCAGATGTTCTCGCAGTACAAAAAGAAGGAGGCATTTCCTCTGATAAAGGATTTGAATTAAATCAATATCGAATCTTCAATACCACGACCCAATCAATACCTGACCCTGAAATAGTAGTCGGTAGTCATCACCATCATCAGAATATTTATGTCTCTAACATTGATGTTACGGCAATATCAACATCTGCTATTACGCAATTTGGAAGCAGTAAAAAAATTAATTCACTTGCTCGACTAAAACATATTCGGATTTTAAAGGATGAGAATGAAGAAGAGGATTAAGAGGAGTTTTTAAATTTGTGTAGCGCCTAATAGAAAGGTTGTGATAGTTTTGCCTTCGATTGTAGGACCAATCAAAATTAATAGTGTAGGCGGTGGCGTAATCAATTTTGGTGACAGCTTTTATTTAGCACCAAAAAGCGCTGAAAAATCTGCATCAGGTGCTGGTGCCAATAATACCGGAGATTTCTTAAACACGAATACCGGCTTTAATATTACCAATGCAGTTGATCCTGACGCCGTTGATCAAATAGTAGGTGGAAATGCATAAGGAGAATGATTCTCCTTATGCTATACCTTTATAAGCAAACTTTTATCAAAGAAATATAAATATTTTTCAATGACCGGTTGTTTCCAAATTTGCTCCAGTGCTTTCGCATAAAGGTCAATTTGGATTTGATATCGGTTTTTTAGTTTTTCTTCTACTTGTGAACTGATCTCCTCATGAATCTGATCTGTTTTATAATCCAGTAGAACTAGACCTTGATCTGTTTTGATGACACAATCAATCACACCTTGCAGAAAGATTCGTTCCTGACGGTCTTCCTGCCACTGTGGATATACTTCTTGTGCTGGCAAGGTTAGACTGAAAGGAATTTCTCTTTCCACTTGTTCTGCTTCCACCATTCTCTTGCCGATATCAGTCTCCATAAAGGAAAGGATTGCCTCTGTATCAATAACACTTGCCTCATCTGATGTGATCATTTCTTTCGCTTCTAATTGAGCAATAAATTCTACTAATGCCATTTCTGTCCAATCATTTCTTAATGGTAAATGCTGCATGACGGTATGCATTGCTGTACCAATTTCTGCACGAGTCAACTTCTGCTCTTTCTGCATAAAACGTGGTCTTTTACGGATCGGAGCACGAAAAGGTTCGATGATTTTCTGATCACTATAGCTGTCGATCATTTCATGCTGTCGTTTCATTTCTGTTACCGTTTGTTTTGCACGGTAAAAGATAGAATCCTGGTATGGATACTGAAATTCTAAATGATTGGCCACTTTTTGCTCTAAATCTTGATCTGTAAGTGTTAAACCTTTCCACTTGTGAATGGCTGTTTCTAATGCTTCGATCTGTTCACGATTTGTTTCATCAATGTCCTGGTATTCACTTTGATGGACACGATCCACCCGCCAGACCGAAACATCCTCCGCTATTTCTTGTGGAATGTTTAATGGTTGATCTTCCTCTCTTAATATCTCACCTTTTTGATGACGGACTAAGCTCGCACCTACCCAGTCTAGATAAGATAGCGATTCTAATCGATAATAGGATGGAAGAACCCAGTCTTGGTGTGTGATAATATTTGTCCATTTCTTTTTCTTCTTCTCTAATGACCCTACTGTACCGATCATTACTACTTTTTCTTTCGCACGTGTTAACGCAACATAAAGCACTCGCATTTCCTCGGCTAGCATTTCTCGTTGCATTTGTTTTTTTATCCCATGATAGATCAACGTCGGATACATAATCCGTTTAACAGGATCAATATATTTCGTAGCAAAACCTAGTTCTTTGTGTAACAAATATTTGGCACGTAAATCTTGTTGATTAAATTGCTTATCCATTGCACCGACAATTACTAACGGGAATTCTAACCCTTTACTCTTGTGAATCGTCATAATCCGGACAACATCTTCCTGTTCTCCTAATGCTTTCGCTGCTCCTAAATCGTCGCCTTTCTCTTCCATTCGTTCGATAAAACGTAAGAAACGAAATAATCCGCGGAAAGAAGTAGATTCATAACTTTTGGCACGGTCATATAAGGCGCGTAAATTTGCTTGGCGTTGGCGTCCTCCTGGAATGCCACCAACAAAATCATAATAGCCTGTTTCCTGAAAAATATCCCAGATTAAATGTGACAACGCTCCTTGTCGTGCTTCTTTGCGCCACTGATTCAACTGTTCGATAAAATGCTCAATTGTCTCATTATTCGTTGTTTTAACATATTCTTGGAGTGCTTCGTAGTAAGTTGCACCTTTTTTAGCTAAACGGATTTGCGCCAGTTGATCTTCATTCAGCCCGACAATTGGTGATTTCAATACAGACGCAAGTGGAATATCCTGTCTTGGATTATCGATCACTTTCAGTAAGCTAATCATCACTTGAATTTCGATAGCTTCAAGATATCCTGTTGAAAGCTCTGCATAAACTGGGATTCCCTGTTTCTTAAACTCTTCCATAATCGTTGGTGCCCACGTCATAGAACGCAATAAAATAACAATATCACGATATTCTACGTTTCGTGGCTGACCAGTACCTTTGTCCATAATTTCTGTTGGCGCATCTCCATTTGCACCAATCCACTGTTTAATCTTGGCTGCGTAAGCCCGTGCTTCCAGTTGAGCTTTTTCCAAATCTTCTTCATTCTCGATCTCTTCATCAGGTTGGTCATTTTCATTGAATTCCTGATCAATGATAAGCAATTCGGTATCAACGTCTGGAAAAGGGACATTTTCATAATCTTTGTTGCCGTATATTAATTCGGCATCCTCATCATAGTCAATATCTCCAACTTTCTGATCAAATAACTGTCTAAAAATATAATTTGCAGCCGTTAATACTTGTTCTCGACTACGGAAATTTCGTGCCAGATCAATGCGATAGCCTGGATCTTCAGCTGTCGCAAATCGTTTGTATTTATCAATAAAAAGAGTTGGTTCGGCATGGCGAAAGCGATAAATACTTTGTTTGACATCACCAACCATAAACATATTGCCGCCATCCTCTTGATTGGATACTAGCGACAAGATCGTCTCTTGCACAATATTGGTATCCTGATATTCATCGACCATTACCTCTGTAAACTTCCGTTGCAAGTCTAATGCAACAGACGATGGCGTGTTACTTTCTTTATCTTCTAACAAAATATCTAAAGCAAAATGCTCTAAGTCAGCAAAATCGACAAGTCCTTTTTCTTTCTTTGCTTCTTGATAGCCAGCCTTAAACTGTTTAATCATTTTCGTTAATTGGACGATAGTTGGATGAAGCTCCTGCATATCGCGAAGATGATCTACTAAACTTCTTGTGAACCAATCCTTGGCAATATTGCTCCATCTTTTTTTGATTTGATCACGAATTGCTTTAACCTGATCTTTTTTATCCTCTGCACATTCCACTTTTTTACGAGATAATGCTTTAAATTTCCCACCAGCAAAAATGGTACGTGCTTCTTCCCATGATATATTAATCGCACCTTTTGCTTGCTGAATCATTTCCTTGTCCGCATCTATTGCTTCTGCATAATGGTAAGGTCCGTCACTTTCACGAGTAACTTCAAGCGCTTGTTCAGCTAATGTTTCCATTACCTCTAATTGATCGACCACTTCTTGCTTTAATAATTGCAGCCAGGGAATCTCCGATTCTATCATCTTGTCATCTACCTGATAAATGGACGCCATTTGATCCAACCAGTAATCAGGATTCGGGTGCTGGATGGCGAATTCATACATTTTTAAAATTAACGATTCTACTTCTAAATCATTTCGATCATTACTGAAACGATCCACAACAGCAAAAAAAGCCTCCTGCTCTGCTTCATCGGCTTCTCCATACCATGTTTCAAACAGTTGTTCTAACACATCTTGGCGAATTAAATCTGCTTCGATGCTGTCTGCAATGCGGAAATTCGGATCAATATCGATTTGATAAGCGTATTTTCGTACAAGCTCCATACAAAAGGCATGAAGGGTAGAAATCGACGCATTTTGTAATAATGACAATTGTTTCTTTAAATGATTAGAAGTCGGATTATTCTCTAGTGCTGATTCGATGGCGGATCCAACCCGATTTCGCATTTCCTGTGCTGCTGCATTAGTAAAAGTTACGACAAGCAAAGTGTCGATATCGATTGGCTGTTCTTTATTTAATAATTTTTGAATGATTCGTTCTACAAGTACAGCCGTTTTCCCTGATCCCGCGGCAGCTGCTACTAAAATATTTTGACCTGATTGATAGATCGCTTCTTCTTGTTCTTTTGTCCATTGCGGCATTACCCTTCACCCCGCTTGATTGCTTCGATTACTTCTTCATCTTTCATCTCTTTAATCCTGCGATAATTATTTTCTGCCAGTGTCGGATCAAATTGACAGACAGAACGGAATTCACAGAATGTACAAGCTGTTAATTGTTGCTGTTGATATGGATTCAGATCAACTTTTCCTTCTGTGATTGCAAGTCCCGCATTTTCCATTAATTGATGGATATAGCCTTGGAGCTGGTCAAAAATTTCCCGTTCTGCTACATCAGAACCTTTATAAAAGGAACCACTTTTACTAAATCCTGCCGGAATAATATTACTTCTTCCTGATTCCAGTGATGTATCCATCATGCGGACAACATCTTCCTGATCAACTAAAAGTCCTTTCATTTTAAACTTTTTAAATATTTCCTGTTCGATTTTATCTTCTGTCAGAAAATCACTAGCTGAAATCATTGGATTATGGACGTGGAAATAGAGTACACCAGCTGGTGATGCCTTTTGTCCTAACCAATTTTCTGCATTTTGTAAGACAACATCTAAATAAGCTAACATTTGTAGAGCTAGTCCATAATAAACTTCTGTTAAATTCAACCCTTTTGAACTAGATTTATAATCAATGATTCGCAAATACAATTGCTCATTCTCGATTGCTTGGTCAACACGGTCAATCCTGCCTCTTAACATTAACGTATAATCATTTGGCAGGTTGACAGTCAGTGGTTCCAATTGATCTGGGTAACCAAATCCGACTTCTAAACCGACAGGCGAAAAGTTGGTTTTTCGAGCCTGTTCACTTAACACATACGTTGCCCTCGCGATGACATTTTCCAATTTGCGTTGAATATATTGATAACGATTCGAACTGTGTAAAATCTGATGCTGTAATACTGGTGCTAACTTTCCAACTGCACGATGGGCATATTTCTTCGCTTCTTGATCATATATATCAGAAAAACCAAGCCCTTCTTTTTGAACCCATTCGGTAATTTGCTTTAATGCTTCGTGGAAAAGTTGGCCGATATCTGGTGCATCAAGCTTATATGTTGGTCGTTCCTTAAGTCCTAAGCTATATTTGGCAAAATGCTGATAGGAACAGCGATGATACATTTCCACTCTCGAAACACTTGCATTGATTTCTTTCTGGTATAATGCATCGACCGTGTCTTCTGCTAAATCTGTCGGCTTATTTTGGTAAAAGAGACTTTTAAATACACGTTGATTAATCGATGGTTGATCGGATTTTTCAATAAACCAGTTTAAGACATAATCCCAGACATCATCGATTGGATAGCCTCTTAACTTTCTTGCAAGTTGGGCAGTTAATGCCCCCCTTGTTTTATTTGGTGTCGTTACAAAACGACTTGCTTCTGTCATCTCTTCTGGATCTTGTAAAAATAACCGCTCTTTTTGAACCGGAAAAATTTCTTCGATTCTTTTGATTAATGGAGAGGCAACTTTTTGTTTTCCTTCCTCATTACTGATTGGGTAACTCACCCATAAATAATCAGACGGCAGCGTAAACGCTAAATAAACATAAAACCAATCATCCAATAATTGACGTTTATTTCCCTCTGCCAATTGTAAGCCATGCGTTTGCAGTAAGGCACGTTCTTCTTCTGATATGAGACCATCTCCACCAGGTTTCATCGGCCAGGTTCCTTCATTTACACCTAACAAAAAGGCAACCTTAATGCCATGCATACGCGAACGGTCAATGGAACCTACCACAACATGATCAATACTCGGTGGCACGTGAGAAAATCTTAGTGAATCAAAGCCAGACTCTAACACGTTACGGAATGTTTGCAAGTCCATTGTTTCTTCACCGGCGACTTCCGTAATCTCTTCTAACAATTGAATCACCGCATCCCACACCTGGTCTTGCTCACGTCCTTTTTCGACTCTTCCTTCTTCATCATATTGATCACGCATATTCTCCAATCGTCCAGGTGCTCCAATTGTTTCTAGCCATTCAAATAGGGCAATTGTTTTTTCTTTTATCGTTGGTAATTCCCGTAGCAATTGATCAATATCCGCAAGTGCTGCTGTTACTTTCTCCCGATAAGCATTAATGCGCTCTTGTGTTGCTAATTCACGATCTGTCTGTGCTGATTGATCAAAGCCTTTAAAACGTTGGAATATCCAAGGCTTATCAGTTAACCATCTGTTTCTACCTCCTACGCCATACTCCAACACATAATTTTCTAACTCATCAATTGCCTCTTGATCTAAGGGATGCTTCCCTTCTCCTTTCGGAATAAACCCTGCTTTTAACAAGCGAAAGACTGCATCATATCGCCAGTTTCCTTCAATGACATCGAGCAATGATCTGATCGTTTCAATTAACGGATGATTGAGCATCGTCCTTTTTTCATCCACAAATGTCGGAATCTGATAATCATCAAAAACAGTAGTAATGAGATCATGATACACATCCGGTTCGCGAATCAGAATAGCAAGATCACGATAACGATACCCTTCATCTCTTACTAACCGAACAATTTCCTGTGCTGTTCCTTCAACCTCAGCACGTGGGTGCACCGCTTCCGCGATCCGAACGGGTGCTTGTTCCGAATAGCTCTGAACAGGACGACTATCAAAATAACGGTCTAAATGAACAAATGGTGTTGTCGCATTTTCATTAGTTGTTAGAGGAGTGACTTCTGTTTCCACCATCGTTTGTTCTGCTAGCTGCTCTAATTGATGATACGTTTCCTTTGTTTGATAAAAAAGGTCTAACGGTACTACTTCAGGGTCGTGTACATCATCAACCGTTAACGTTACTGTGACATTTTCGCACTTTTTGAGCATTGCTTCTATCACTAATAATTCTTGTGGCGTAAATTGGTGAAAGCCATCTATGTAAACAGATGCGCCTTCTAAAAAATTAGTCATTTCTAGTTTTTCTACTAACTGCTGTAACTGATCCTCACTATCCATGTAGTGACCTTGTAAAGCAGTAGTCAACTGCTGATAAATATAAACTAAATCATCTAATTTATTTTGTAACGCTGTTTCACTAATTGTCTTATGCTGGAATCGATTCATTTCTTGTAACTGTTCACTAATTAATTCTGGTGTAACACAATAGCGTTTGAATTCGGTGATCATATCCTCCAGTTGTTCGATAAAACCTTGCTTTTCAATGGCCTTCTGGAATACTTTCCATTCATCAGTCCGCTCCTCGACAATTTTACGAAGCATCATTTGCATCCCTGTTGATGTAATGTATTTCTTTGTTGCTCCGCCAGTTAGCTGCATAACACGCCAAGCTAATCGCGAAAAACTATAGACTTGTCCGCGAATTGAGCCATTTATTTCAGGATCATTTAATAACGCATATTCCTGTTGGAAGGTCATTTGATCTGGAACTAAATAGATAATCGGGGGGCCTTGAGGATTTTGCTTGAGTTCTTGTCTTATCTCTTGTAAGCATTGCTCACTTTTATTCACCGTTGCACTTCCAGTTAAAAATCGCAACAAAGAAAACACCTACTTTCTCTATCTTCACGTCTATTTTACCATAGATTATAGCAAACGAATGTTCTGTTGTGAAGAATGGTGTTTGGTTTAATTAATAATAGGCTACTTACTTATCTTCTCCGGGAAATAGAATCGCTAGAAATTCCCTTTATTTTTATCACATCCTAGAATCAACATCGACTTACACAGAGTAATTCAACAAAGGAGTATTTATATTGCTTTATAACTGCTTTCTCTTTTAAATCACTTTCAATATCTCAGCTGGAGTATTTACTCGAAAATCAGGTTTCATTTTTTTTACCACTTCAAAAGAGTCATACCCCCAGCTAACCCAGATTATTTTAACGCCAGTTTTTTTACAAGCTAGGATATCTCTTTTTTCGTCCCCTACATAAATTACTTCTGAGGGCTTCAAGTTATTTCCTCTTAAAAATCTGTGGATTAACTTATTTTTTCCAAATATACTGCTTGAACAGATAACATTTGCTATACTCGTTAACTTGTTGCTTTTTAGAAAAGTCATAATATTTTCTTTTGAATTAGATGATATAATGATAGTCTTATAGCCTTTTCTCTCTAATTCAGCTAACATTTCAGCAATACCATCATATAGCTTCACTTCATTTATGGATTCTCGATATAATTGATAAAACTTAGGCATCACGATTGGCATTTTAAACATCGGAAACTGCAAATATCTACCTCTTTCCTTGATAGACAGTTTCTTCATCTTTTCCATTTCATTCAAGTTTATTTCTCTAAAATAATACTGTTTCGCTATAATATTCCAACTTTTCAAAAGTGCTGTTCGAGAATCTGCCAGTGTCCCATCAAAATCAAAAATAACGTATTTTACCATCAAATGCACTCCAGTTCTACGAAAATTTATAAAATATTATGTATTTAAAATTTTTTAGGAACAAAAACGTATCTCCATCCATTGATCCCTGCTTGCGGTAGTCTTATCTCTCCTTCTCCGCTCTTTCCACAATATTTTTGATAAAAGGTTCTTTTTCCTTTGTATATGTATGTCGATCATGCTTATATGCAGAAGCAAGACTTTTCTTTAAGACTTCATATTCTCGAGCTGCTTTTGGGTGTAATCTAAGATAATCTCGAAATAATAGCTTTTAATCCATTCCTTACTATCATATTCACAGATATGCAAATGGGAAGTGCCCTTTCCCCACTCGCCCTTTCTAAAAAACTTTCTATTCTTAAGCTCTGGTTTAAGAACATACTCATACTCAATTTCCTTCAAAGGGTTCACCAATTGATCTACCTCATCTAATTTTTGTATACCTACTAGAATGTCGATGATTGGTTTTGCTGCTAATCCTTTTACAGAAGTGCTTCCTATGTGCTCCATTGCAACAACTTTATCACCTAAGACTTCTATAATTCTATTTCTCTCGTTAGTAAACTTTTCTGTCCATTTAGGGTTATAATCACGAATAGTAACAGTTGGTTTTGTCATCTTGTTATCCTTATCTCTTTTCTGTTCCATCACCACTTGTTATTTTAGCCTTTCACTAGATTGAAAAAAGGAATCCATCATATAATTTTTCGCCATTAGGTAAGCTGTTACAGTAAATAGCTGACTTTTCACTTCATTTCCTAATAATTGATTACCAAAATGATCGAAATCCAACACCCTAACTTTAATGTTCTCCGTATCATCTAGGTCTTGTTCTTGTGATTTAAACGCTTCCAATATTAGAAAAGTTTTTATTTTATTATTTTGTGTAGCTGGATTAACATAATATTCACCTAAGAAAATAGGTTTTTGCAACGAAGAGTATCCCGTTTCCTCCTTCACTTCTCTGATCAAACCTTCCTCATGTGTTTCTTTCCCCTCTCTTTTTCCAGCAGGTACTTCTAAGAAGAAGTCTCCTCCTGCATGACGATATTGCTCTACCAGTACAATCTGATTCTCATTCGTTATGACAACCCCATTCACCCAATCGGAGTATTCATTCACATAATATTCATCAATCACTATCCCATTTGGAAGTTCACAGCTATCTTTTCTAATATTCCCAAATCGACTTTTATGTAAATACTCTGTTTTTAATGTTTTCCATTTATCCATTGTTCTCCTCCAAACAAATATTCATTAAATTTCTTGTATCATCTCTACCCGATTACCAAAAGGATCTCTAAATTCAAAACGTTTGAAATTTGGAATTGGTACGGAATCAAATATTTCAATATGATGCTGTCCCAGAACCTCTCGCCAATAATCAACATCTTCTACTTGGTATGCTAAATGTGCTTTGGTTTTAGTTCTGTCCACCCCATCTTCCGTTCCTACATGTACATCTCTATCACCAACTTTTAACCAGAATCCTCCACGGCCTTTTAAAGCATCAGGTTTTTCAGCTTCAGGTAAACCTAGTACACTACAATAAAAGTTTTTCCCTTCTTCTTCTGCACCTTTTGGAATCGTAATTTGTGCATGATGTAATCCTAGAATCATTTCAATTCCTCCTGAAAATAAGTTTTTGTTCCATAATCTATCCGAAAAAACATAAAAGCCTTTTCTATACTTAGAAATTCATCTTGAGTTAAGATACCATCCTGTAAAAGGCTTCAAATCTCTTTGGTTGAAATTGCTGCTGAAAGTCTTCTAAATCAACTAAATCGCTATGTACAGAAATTGCCTCCAAATCTATATCAGAAAATCCCACTTCATTGTTTTCTTGGTTTGAATTATAAGTTGAATGTGAGATATTTATTTTAGATCACCCTAGTCCTAATTAAAGAAACTTACTAGATGTGCTAATCCCATAAACACTACCCAAACTAAAATAGGTAATCCTAAACTTTTTAGCGCATGACTCCATTTATTCAGATTCTTTCCTCGTATTAAATAATCTGTTATGAAAAATATACCAGCTGCCAGCAAACTATACCAAAGCAAGATTAGCCCAAAAAGAATGTGTAAAATAAACGAGTAATATATTTTTAGATGTTCTCTCGTGCATTTCGCTATTAAACTTGCCACTACATCACTGATGATAGAAGTGATCGTTCCATAGACTAAAATTACAGGAAAACTGTACATCAAGTAAGCTGGTATAGTTATAGTAAAGGCTTCTATATATTCCCCAACCGTTTGCATGCTTCCACCAAATGGAGTAGGTACAAAGATGAATAGAATGATCGGATATAATGATCCGGAAACAGAAGCGACCACTATTTTTCTAGCTATTTGTATTTCTTCTTTCCATGTCATTGTCCATCAGCCTTTTTATTGTCTAGTCTCACACGAGCATTCCATTGCCTTTAACAAACTTAGTATACCATTATCTCCATTAATTGGAAACCTAACTTTTGAAATGCCTGAATAAGGCTAGAATAGTTGAATAGTAATAGATATATTCGTAGAAAAATGCACAAATGTAGGTTTTCAGTATCGTTTTTTGTCATTTCTCTCCTCTTTTTATCCTAATAATACATAAAAATTTTCTATTATATGAAACTTTTTACAGTAAGAATTCGTCTAACATTAATGGGGATATTATGTGCAAAAATCACCAAGACAAATCTTCACTTCCATTTTCCGCAATTATCTTCATCATGACTCAACCATTCATTCAATAAGAAACTAGAACAGGGGGAACGATATGAATTTTTTCAAACGTGGTTTATTAAGTATTACTAGAAGAAAAGGAAAATCTCTAATTTTACTTGCTGTCCTTTTTATTTTAGGAAACGTGATAGCAGGAGCCATCTCCATTTCACAAGCGACAGCTAATGTCGAAGAATCTATTAAAGAACGACTCGGAACAGGTGCAACACTTGAGCTAGATTATGAAGCACTTGATAGTATGGATGAATCAGAAATGATGAATTTCGAGCTTCCAAATTTAAGTGAGGAATTAATTAATCAAATTGGTGAACTTCCTTATGTTAAATACTATGATTATAATATTACTACCTTCTTAGCTTCTGAAGAAATCGAAAGCTATAATCCCATGATGGAAGAAGCAGAAGGAGAAGTCGAAATGGAAGGGATGGGACCTCAATTTCAACTAAAAGGGGTCAATTATGCCCCACTACTTGATATTGAAGAAGGTAAAAGTGAACTTGTCGATGGACGTGTCTTCACAGATGAAGAGATTGAAAATGGAACGCCTGTAGCCATTATTTCTAAAAAACTAGCAGAATTAAATAATATTCAGGTTGGAGATACTTTTTCCTTATCAAACCAAATATATGAATTTAGTGAATCAGGCGAACAAAAAGTTACAGACTCTCGAGATGTACCACTAGAATTAATTGGTATTTTTGAACCTAAAACCGTAAATAGTGATTCTGAAAACCAAGAAGAATCCGATTTCATGGATATGAATTTTCAAAACACAATCTATGTAGCCAATGCACTTGTTTCACAAGAAATAGAATTTGCAGTTGGTGATATGCCAGAATATGAAGATCGTTATGTACCATTCTTTGTCTTAAATAAACCAGAAGATGCAGAAGCTTTTGAAGAGGAAGTAATTCCATTACTACCAGAACTATTTATAGTTAGACACGCAACAGATTCTTATGATTCGATTGCTTCACCGATGGAATCTATGTCCAATTTATCTAAGTATGTATTGATTGCTTCGGTCATCATGACCATTCTTATTATTGGGTTAGTTGTCTTGCTGTTCCTTAGAGATCGTAAGCGTGAGTTAGGTATTTACTTATCACTAGGGGAGTCACGTATCCGAGTAGTTGGACAAATCATTACAGAAGTATTGATTATTTCCATTATAGGAATGACACTATCTTTATTTACCGGGAATCTATTAGCGCAAACCGTTTCTGATTCTTTAATTGATAATAACAATAATCAAAATGAAGAAGGAATCTATTACACAGAGATGCAAACAAATCTTACAACAGAAGATGTAATAGACGCTTATGAAGTGAGCTTAACAGGAGACTTTATTTTACTATTTTATGCCGTTGGAATTATTACGATTCTTCTATCAACCGTAATTCCTTTAATTTATATTATTCGATTAAATCCTAAAAAAATAATGATGTAAGAGGAGGTTAAACAGATGATCTTAGAAGCAAAAGACTTGAATTATTACTACCAAGACGGTGAAAGTCGTCGTTTTGTCTTAAAGAATACTAATGTTTCCTTTGACAAAGGAAAATTTTACACGATATTAGGACAATCCGGCTCTGGAAAAACGACGCTGTTGTCTTTACTTAGTGCAATGGATACGCCGCACAACGGAGAAGTTGTTTTCGACGGAAGAAACATTCTAGAAATTGGCCATGATAATTATCGCAGAAATAAAGTTGGTATTATTTTTCAAAGCTACAACCTGATACCTACCTTTACCGCTGTTGAGAATGTATTAGTTTCTATGTCCATTACCGAAAATGAATTACCAGATGATCACAAAACTGTTGCATATAATTTGTTAGATTATATTGGCATTTCCCAAGATAAAGCAAATCGTACGGTTAATAAACTGTCAGGTGGAGAGCAGCAGCGTGTGGCCATTGCACGGGCGCTATCTACTAACGTTGAACTGATTCTTGCTGATGAGCCTACCGGAAATTTAGATGAAGAAATGGAACAGGAAATCATCAATATTTTTAAGAAATTGGCGCATGAGCATGAAAAGTGTGTGATTATGGTTACGCACTCCAATGATATTGCGGAACAGTCTGACCAAACATTTTATTTAAAGAAAGGCGTCTTGAATACCAATGAGTGATTTTCTTTCTAATTTTGACAAAGATAATTACGATAAACTGCCTAAAGAAAAAAAAGAGCCACCAACTAGTAATGAGAAACCGGACCAAGAGCTGCCTAAAGAAGAATCGTTTCCTACTGAGCAAAAAAGCGTGAGAAATTCTCCACGTGACAACCATGAACATATTGAAATCGATCCAGATTACCAATGGAAGAAACGCAAGAAATTAATCATTTATATTGCTCTTGGAGTTCTTGCATTATTGTTAATTGCCTTCTTATACTACAGCATTCGCTATGTCGATATGGAGGATTTTGTTGGCGGGCCAGTTGCCGATGCAAGAGCATGGGCAGATGAGAACGATATGGAGATAGAATTAACGCAGGAACACAGTATGGAATATGATGCCAATCATATTATCGAACAAGGCATAGCAAAAGGAAAAAAGGTTAAAAAAGGATCAACGATTACCCTAACCAGTAGCATTGGTGCAGATCCAGAAGAGCATATTGAATTACCTGAATTTTCCGAAATGACTAGAAGCGAAGTCGAAGCTTGGAAGGAAGAAAACAGAGCAGAAAACTTACAAATTGTTACCGAATTCAGTGATGAAGTGGAAGAAGGAGAATTCACCCGCTTCGTTATAAGAGATGAAGATATAAGTGAAGAAGAGTATCGACGCCAAGATAATGCCAGTGTTTATTTCTCCAAAGGGGAAGAAGTCTTTGAAGAAGATATAGAAGTACCTGATTTTGTTAATAAAGGCAAACAAGAAGTAGAGCAATGGGCTGATACCAACGAAATTGAAATAACCTACAACGAAGAAGCATCCAATGACATTGAAGCTGGATTAGTTAGTAAGCAAAATATTGATCCGGAAACAATGATTGCCAAAAAGGACGAAATGGAAGTCACGATTTCACTTGGAAAATCTGTTGAAGTACCAAATTTTGCGTCGCTCTCCATGGAAGAGGCGGCAAGCTTTGAAGGTCTATCCGTAACAGTGAGACAACGATTCCATAATAAAGTAAAGTACGGAAATTTAATCGCCCAGTCTATCGAACCAGGAACAGAATTAACCGATCAAGATAATAAAAGTATTACTGTCACTTATTCAGAGGGCAAACCATATTTAAGAGATTACCGTGGACAATTAGAAGGAGATTTACCACGTTTGTTCTATGAGGACTATCAATCCAAAGGAGCAGATATCTCTTACATAGTTAAATATGTCGATGCACCTGAAGTGAAGGGTACAATTGTCGGTATGAGCAACTTTAATTCCTTTGTTTCCATGGACTACACCGTAGAAATTCGCGTGAGCAACAATAAAGACGCTGATCCTGGATCCTTTGACAGCCCAGGTGGAAATGAAGCACCTGAAGAAATCGAAGAAGAGTTAAGTCCGCAAACAGAGGAACCAGCAGAAGAACAGATCGAGAAATAAGAAAAGCGCAGAGCGCCCGTTTAGAAACGTAGCGACTTCAGCATCAACTGAGATAAAGGAATCACGGTGAGTTTACGAACCGATGATGACTTATCGTAGGGCGATTCGTGAAGTCGCCTAGTTTTTGGCGCTCGGAGCTAGACATCTGCGCAAATTTTATATTTTCTTATCCTATAAAACAATCTCCTGATAGTTTGTGAATCTACTATCAGGAGATTTTATAAGATTAATGAATTATCAGCAAAAAAATTACTAAGATCTATCCTTGGAAAAAGCTATCATATTCCATCCTCTTCGCTGTTTCCGCTGCAACGTTTCTTCCATAAATAACGTTTCTTCCATAAATACGCGAGATAAGATAAAAAGACATATCAATCCCTGCCGAGATCCCTCCAGAAGTAATAACCTTTCCCTCATCTATGAACTTTACATTACGCTGAACAGCTACTAATGGAAACTCCTTTGCCAATCTGTCTTGGTCCATCCAATGTGTCGTTGCCTTCCTTCCATTTAATAATCCTGCTTTAGCTAAGAGTAATGCTCCTGTGCATACAGATGCGATACATTCGACTTGTGAGTATTGCTGATTAATCCACTCAATCAGGTTAGAATTATTTATTTCAATTTCTTCTGCACCGTAACCTCCTGGCACAACCAAAACATCTAATGCAGGATGATGATGAAAATTATAATCCGGGATCACCTTCAGACCATTTCTGGCTTTAATCATTTCTCCATCTTCTGAAATAGTGATCACGTTAAAAGCCTTTGTTTCTAAATCCGTTTTCGTTGTTAATGAAAAAACTTCAAATGGACCTGCAAAATCCAATACCTCTACTTCATTAAATAGTAAAATACCAACTGTACGTTGTGACATATTTTTCTCCACTCTTTCCGGTATCATGTATAAATTAAATTAGTTTGGAAGACTCTTGTTTCCCATATCCATGAACAAAATAGTTGATTAGATAGAACTTTGTACTATATCAACTTCTTCATAATATTCCTCCAGAAACTTCTCGATTTGCTGATTCATTTTTGCTAGATATTCTTCTGAAGGAAAATGTCCCATTTCATAACTTTTAAATGCGACTAGATTAGGAATAATCTCTTTTGCTCTATGATGTATTTTGCTTTCGGGAAAGTAGACATCCTTTGTCCCAGCTATCACTAAGGTAGGAGCATTATAGTTTACTAACTCTTCCTTTTCTGTCAGCTTCGGCATGTTCTGTTCTAGCTTTACATATTTCATCACATCGCCGATCAACTCTACATCGATTTCTTTCATGCTGTTATCCGACATTACATTTGTCATTTTTTGGAGATGTTTGTTAGATGAGGTGATATGGAAACAAATAAGCGGGTATAATATATCCCTTATCATTTGCCATTTAGAACCGAGTTTTAATCCAGCTGGTGCAACTAAAATAGCAGATGCTATCTTGTCAGGTATAAAAGTAGCTAATCTTAGTATTATCCCACCACCATAAGACGGGCCAATAAATGCACTTTTGGAGATTTGATAGTGATTCATTAATTCCTCAATCCAATGGGCAAAACTCTGATCCTTTGCAGATACTCTTTTTTCTGCACTAAATCCTGGATGACCAACTGTATCTGGGGCATAAATTCGATATTGCTCTGCTAATGGAGAAAACCATGAAAGCGTCATGGGATTAATACAGTTACCACCTTGAAGAATAATAACAGGCTGAGCATTTTCTGGACCAGCTACAAGTATATGGGTTGTGCCAAAGCTTGTATCGACATATTCACGTTCTACATCGAAAGGGAGATTGTCCAAATACTTTTCGTACTTCTCAGTTATTATTCGTTTGCCTTCTTTACTCTTATAGATAGTTGTCATCTTACACCTCTCTTTTATCCAATCGGAAATTGATAACCTTTATATTCAAATTTTTTAGTGAATCCTAACTTCTCAGCAACCGCAACAGATGGACTATTCTCTACCATGCAATCCCAATATGGTATTTCATTTTTCTCGAAACATTCTTGCACAAAAAGATGAGCAGCCTTTTGTGCTAACTTTTGGCCTTGATGCTCTTCTACTGTTTCGATATTTATGCACTGAAGTTTGTTAGCCACAAAACCAGAAAAACAAATACTGACGATCTGATGAGCATAAACCATACAATAACCAATACCTATTTCAAAAAAACGTGAAGATGAAGTCCAAAACTCTGAAAGATTGCTGTGTAAGAATTCCATATTTTCAATCGCATTATTTTCATAAAGTTCCTTATCTATTTTCAGCATTTGATATTGGTGATCCATGATTGGCTCTTTGTCTGCTCTATAATTCGCTTGAGAGAGCTGATATACTCGCTGATTCCAACTTTCTAATTTTCGGTGCTTAAAGATGTTTTCTATTACAGGGTTCCATTCCGGATGATGTGCTATTATTTCTAGATCATTCAAGCCTTGCATTTTTGCTTCGGGGAAAATATTTTTCTCTATGAAGTGGTCTAATTGTTTTCTAAACACCACGTTTTCCTCATTACCTAATAAAAAAAAATCCATCATTATTCCCAAGCCACATCAATGCAGCATCAGGAGATTCTGGGTTGTCTACAAAGATACGCCCTGGATTATTGCCCAGAATGACAGCTTCCACTTCCATATGCCCATCTTTATTTATCAAATGCTTACACCTATTATAATCGCTCATTTTTAATTCAGAGATCATTGCTATATCTCCTTCCCCATTATGATTTCCCCCTTTTATCCCCACCATATTATACCATGAAATTCCACCAAAAAACTCAATCCATTCATCAACAGTTGTGGATTGAGTTCCTTATTAAAGCGCTTTCCTTTATTTAGTTTATAAATTGGAAGTTAAGCTCTGACATCGGCCAATAACGGATATCTACTTTTCCTACCACTGTTTCTTCTTTCACGAAACCAATCGCTCTGCTGTCATAGCTTTTCGTTCGGTTGTCCCCTAATACAAACAAATTCCCTTCTGGTACGACTTCTTCACCGGTTATTTCTTCTAAAGTAAAATCTTCTGTAAGTACTTTATTCGGTTCCCGATATGGATCCAAATATGGTTCATCAATTGCTTCTCCATTGATATATAACCTATCATCTTGATAAGCAATATGATCACCAGGTTTTCCGATTACCCTTTTCACATAATCTTCCTTATCATTGGCGTGGAAAACAATGACATCAAAACGGTTGATATCCTTTAAATCATATACTATCTTATTGACCATTAATAAATTTCCATCATGCAGTGTTGGTTCCATCGACTTACCATTTACAACATAACTTGCAAATAAATAAGATCGAAAAAAGAATGCCAACACCAATGCAATAACAACAATTCGCACAATTGACCAAATACGTTTCTTATCCATATACCTTCCCTCCAAAGGGACTCTCTTTATTAACTAATTTACCCCCTTTTGGAAGATTCTAATCCTTTTTACCTCCACTTTTTTCCTTAGCTCTTTTTTGCAGGCGTTGCTCTATATATTTACCTACGATCCAGAGTATGGAGATTCCTATTGCTAATACTATGGTTTTAACAGGATTTTGTGCAAAGGAGACTATACTATCTCCAATGAAGGATAAGGTTAAGATCATGACACCTTTTCCTAATAATACTGCCAATACAAATTGGTAAAAGCTTACTCCTGATATCGCAGCTACTAAATTAATCACGGCAGAAGGGGAAAATGGAAAACAAAGTAAAAGAAATAATGGCCCAAACCCATGACGTTCCAACCAATTGGTTACCTTTTTCACCTGTTTATTTCTGCTAATCCACTGCAATAGCCGAATATGTTTGAAACGACGAACCAACATAAATACTGCTATTGCCCCTGAACTGGCCCCTGTCCATGACAAAATAAACCCTTCCAATAACCCATATGCCGCTGCATTTGTCATCACAAATACGATAACCGGCAAAAAAGGAAGAAATGCTTCAATAAATGGGAGTAAAAAGCCTGGAATGGGGCCTAAGCTTTCATAGCTTTGCAATAAGAAGTTTACTAACTGCCCAAACTCATTTGCTTCGACTAGATCTTTTATCTCTTCCACATCAATATTATCTAAATTACTTATATTATATGTAATCATACCTTGTTTAACTCCTTCAACTGACCAAAAAAATGAGTTATTTTCATTTTAATATTTTTTTCGCTGTTTTCCTAATCTTTCACATAAATCCTTGAATTTCTATTTGATTTTTTTACAATTTTGTTGCATTTTTTAGCGGTTCGGGTATATAATAGAACAAACGTTCCCTTGGAGGTGGAAATGGAAAATGAGATATTTAAACGAACAAGAGTGGAAATTAGCATCACGTTTTCTATTTTTATCAATGGCCTTAAAGGTTATTAAACATGATTTACAAAAAATGAACCAACTATCCCCTTTTAAGATAAATGAACCATATATTGCGCTGTTGGAAAAGATGGAAAAAAACGCAACCGAAGAACGAAGAAAATTACGCAAACAAATGTATCAGGAGAAAATTAAAGTCGTTGCAGCAGAAAAAAATGATTCATTCACATCTTACCTATTCCTCTGCAAAGGAAAAGAGGAAAAACGGAATTACTTTAATCCAGCTATTCGTAAAAAAGTCGAACTGATCTTAGAGGAATTACTTGCACATGCTTATGAATCAACGTCTTCCTCGAAAGAAGAAGTAAAGCTGTAATTTTTTAAGAAAATAGTGAACTTTTCATCTCCGTTCATGGTATAACTAGTAAAGGAGATGATTAAAAATGCAATTAGGTTGGTTGATTAGCTTGATTGTTGCATTGATATTAGGTAATGTATTTGCAATAATCATTGCTACATTGAATAAAAAAGTAGTAAAGGATCACCAGAAGAAAGTTGATTTCAAAAAATCAGATATATACTTTTACTGGACGAGATGGGATTATGTCACGATTATATGTGCTGCCTATGCATTTATCTGCATTATTGGATTAGCTACCTGCTTATTTATGGGTCAAACAATCGATGATAATTGGTTGCAATTTTTCCTTCACCAAGCATTCATGTTTTCTATGCTCTCATCAATATGGTTTATTACGCGCTTAGCATATGTATTTAAAGGAATTAAAGAGCGGTGGTCTGATGAGTTTAAATGATAATATTCAAGTGGAAGAGTTATTTACCACTTACCATCAACAAATTTATCAGTTCACCTACCGCTACACGCAAGATGAAGGGTTAAGTTATGATATTGTCCAGGATACATTTATCAAATTCCAAAAATATCAAACGAACTTTGATCCGTCTAAGTCCCATATTCGCACTTTTTTATTCAGAATTGCTTACCAGTTAACGATGACGAAACTAAAAAGACGGAACAAGTTCAAAAAGCTACTCCCTTTTTTATATGAACCGAACCAAGAAGAACCAGTATCACTAGAAGAAAAGATTACGATTCGCACTACCTTACAACACCTACCACCTGAACAAAGAGCTGTAATTATTTTTACTTATTATCATGATTTAAGTCAAAAAGAGATTGCTGCTATTTTACAAATTCCTATTGGGACAGTAAAATCAAGACTACACAGTTCATTAAAAAAGCTAAAAGACCTATTGGAGGTTGATGATGATGAATAAACACGATATTTCCGAGGAATTAAAACAAAAATTAGATAAATTTGAAGTAGATGTACCAGATATTCCATTGAAAAAATCATTATCACAACGGATCGCCAACTGGCTTTATGCGCCAGCGAAAAATCCGGTAGATCTTATCTCCAAGCAATGGACACCATTAACAATTGCTTTGCTTCCTATGATCATATTACTTTGTTCCATCCCCTTACTATTTATTTAGCGAATAAACCTATAAACCCAATAAGGCAAGAGCCTTATTGGGTTTATTCTAGCCACCATCATCTTATCTCTTTTTATGCCATTTCGATTCCGCAATATGCTGAGAAGCCTCGAGGATGTCTTCCATTTTATTACTAAGTAAGTAGCGATACTGAGCAGTACGGTACAATTGATTGATCATCGTAGCATAAGAAACTTCTAACACCAAGTCCCGCCCATTTTTAAAAACGACCCGTGTTGAGTGTTGCTCTATTTTTTCTATTTCGAGAACGTGTGAATGCGCAATCCATGTACAAGCTTTTCTTAAGGGGGATTCCACAGGAAAAAAATACATGCCACTTATCCTGTCAATCGCAATTGGTGGTTTATGCGTGATGCCACTTAACATTCTTGATCCTTCAATCAACCCTTTTAAACTAATACCAAACGCTTTACAAGTAACATCCATCACTTGTTGTGTACTAAATGTCGTTTCATAATCATCTACTTCTTCATACTCAATCACACGTGTTAAAAACCTCCCATCTCCTTCATAGCCGACCACTGCTAATGTCTTTGGACTGATTTCCCGAACCTTCTCCATTAAAATTTCCATTTCATTTCCTCCTTTAAATTATTCCACTATAATGTAGCAATTTTTGATAAAATTGGATATAAAATAACGAAAAATAGCCCGAAATTTCGAGTTAGACTATCAATCTAGCAGAAATTTGCTATAATTTGCTTAAAAGAGGCAACTGAGTGGTCATTTTCAACAAAATTTTTGCAAAAAAATGAGGTGAAATAATTGTGGTTTAAGAAAAAGAAAAAAGAAACAAAAAAATTCCCTACAAAAGACATATCATTAGAAGAAGTCCGATCCGCTATTCATGAGTACAGCAGAGACTTACCTCCAAATATTCCATTGAAAATATTGATCAAGGACGACTTATCGCTAGACTATACTTTACTAGCTCCGATTTTGAAGGCGATTCCATCCAAAGAATACTATATGTCAAAAGAAACCTATGACTTATTTGAGGAAGAAGATAAGCATATTGCACAAGCTTTGGATCAAGTCCAGCAAGCAGTCGATCAATATATCGCACAAAAAAAGGAATTACCGATTATTGATCATGATCCCTATCGCAGAGTGAACTTTTTTAAACTAGAACAACTTAACTTAATCAGCGAACGACCAGAAATGGATTTTTATATTACGGACCAAGAACAGTTAGTTACGACGATAAAGCCTAAGTAAAGGGGTATGTCCTTGACAAGATCAGCTAATGAAACAAGACAACAAGCTACTTTCAATGATACCGATATTCAGGAGGAACTGGTATGCTTACTGTTCCATTGATCATTTTCATATTCCCTATCATATCTATTATACTTGGGGTCGTTGGTTACTTGATACTTAAGAACCTCACTGCACCTATTATTCTAGTGATATTGCTTGGAATCATAGCTGCCCTTTTATGGTTTAACAGATCATTCGGTTTCTGGATTTTCATCTATGGATTTTTGGCATTTGTAGGTGCTTTCTTAACTAAAATGGTAACTACCAAAATGAAAAGGAGGAAGCCTTTATCATGAAGGCTTCTTTTTACTTTTTAAAAAGTTTTCTTATATTTTGAAACTATTTAAATCTCGCTTTCGTCCAATGTGCGAAAGTAAGATAAATGAGAGAAGAGTGGTGTCATGACAGAACTGGAAAAAGAACAATTATTAGAAGAAACCATGATAAACTACGGTGATGATTTAGTACGGTTAGCGTTCCAATATGTGAAAGATAAAGAGCTAGCTAAAGACATGGTTCAGAACACCTTTGTAAAGTGTTATAAAAACCTTGAGCAATTCAGAAATGAGGCTTCCATTAAAACATGGTTATATCGGATTGCTATCAATGAATGTAAGGATCATCTCAGGAGCTGGCATAACCGAAAAGTACAAGCAAAAAACTTTGTGGAAAATACGCTGACGATATTCTCAGCTGAAAGTAAGGTAATGGAAGCAGAGGAACAAAATGAAATTAAAGACTGTATTTTTTCACTGCCAAAAAAGTATCGAGAGGTGATTTTTCTTTATTACTACAAATCTTTCACATTAGAAGAAATAGCAATCATTACAGAAGTTAACCTTAACACGGTGAAAACTAGATTAACTCGGGCAAAACAGCGGTTAAAAGTTATAATGAAGGAGGAAAATATTTATGGCAAGTAAATTCGAGAAAGAATTATCCTCTTATTTAGATCAGGAAGATTTAACGTTTACAAAAGATGATAGGAAAAAAACATTCAACAAAATTCATAGCCAAACAACAACACAACATCATAATAAAAGTAGTTTCACACGTCCAATAGTGCCGATCATGGCAACTATAGCAGTTTTCATATTGGCTATTGCGTTAATCCCATCTTTTATTCTTAACGAAAAACAAAATTCAGATGCAGACAAAAGTATCACATCAGCAGAAGAAGGCAATGGGGATTCTGTTTTATTGCTAATGGGTGAGGATGCAGATAGACGCAGAAATCCTTTTAATCTTCTGCTTACCTTTAATTTCGATAAGGAAAGTGTAAAAGTAGTTTCCCTTCCCCGTGATTTACATGTTGACAGGTATAATGCTGAAGGAGAAAAATTCGAAAAAACAAAGTTATTACATGTTGGAGCTCATGATAATGATCCAGCGGCGAGCGTGAAAACTGTATCTCATTATTTAGATATTCCGATTGATTATTATGCTTTGATGCCAATGGAAGAAATAATTCAATTATTAGGAATTGATGATAAAAATAAAATATATGAAATCGAAGAACAAAATAGTCTTGCCAATTTATTAGAGAAGGATCAAAAGTTTCCTGAATTAATGGAGCTTATTTCTCACCATCAAACAAATCTAACTGAAGATATTTTCAATCAAATGGAAAAGAAATCAAACCAATATGATGTAATTCAGTTGGAAGAAGGATTAAACAATATCTTTGAAGATGAGATTTACTATGTTGAATTAGAACCAAGCTTCTTAGAAAAACTAAAGAATGATTTACAGAACCATATAGATAAGTAACTGAGAAAAGCGAACCGGTGATGACTGATCGGAGGGCGATTCGTGAAGTCGCGCCATAGTTTTTGGGCGCTCCGAGCTAGACACCTGCGCAAATTTTATACTTTCTTACAAAAAAGTCTTGTGTTTCCCCACAAGACTTTTACTATTGTTTTTCTTTCTTCACGATTACCACTATTAATTAATATTTTTCTCGCTCCATGTTTCTCAGCCCACTCTTCACTGGTTACAAGTAATTGTCTTCCAATTCCTTGTCCTTGAAATTTCTTATCAACAATAAATACACCAACTTGAACAAAAGTCCCGTCGTGTTCATAGAAATGTTGCAGAGATACCCCTAGTAGCCCAACAATAATATTCTGTTCCTCTACCACGAAAGTTTGATATTTAGGTAGTGTTTGAATGGTAGCCATTCTTTGCTGAAACTGATCTTCTGTCGTAGGATAGCCTAATTGTTTCATTAAAGGTAGAATTTGTGGAACATCACTGATTTTGAAATGCCTGATAAGCATGATATACCTCCAACCTTGCTTGCGTTAGTTATGTTTTCTTTTTAATGTAATTACTATCGCAATTATTACAGCGATAGCAATAATAGCAACTACACTTATGATAACAGTTTGTATAAGTGGATATACATCTCGTTTATCTGCCTGAAATTCACCTTTTCGTACTGCTTTTTTATACTCGCCTTCACTAATTTCAACTGCAATAGCTTCCTCTGTACTTACTCCGTGTATGGAATAATATTTGGTTCCCTTTGGATAAGCATTGGAGAAATTTCCAGAGTACGTCTCCATATCTGAATACCTTGTTACTTCCCCTATCTCTTCAACAATATTTGTAATAGATTCATCCACCACTTCATAGGTATGATCATCCCAAACAACAAAAGGATACGCCCATGAAGTAGCAAAAACCATGTTCGTAGACAAAAAGACTCCCATAGTTATCATGAACAAAACACGAAGAAACTGTTTCATAACGGGCTCCTTTATTTGGAGATTTATACGGTTATTTTAACATTCATTTCTAAATAATGGTATATGCATTAATTGACAAATTGTATACAAATGTATACAATCAACAAAAAAGAAGGGGAGATGACCAATGAACAGTGACAAATCAGATCATATTCATTTTAAAAAAAGGGGGGCTAAGACATTTCGTCGTGGGAAGGCTCTCGCTTTTTTAGAACGCTTAAAACTAAAGCGCTCGACTATTCAACAACAATTGGAGCAACCCGAATTTCAATCCATCCAACAAATATTAGTAGGTGAATTAAAGGCAATTGATATGATGATGGAAGAATTTAAACAGCTGTTTGAATTAGTTGAAACAGAAACGCACAACAAAAAGGGATGTGAACAGAATGAAGAAAATTAATCAGTATATTGACTCCGTTTTTAATCCGCAAGATAATTTACTGGAAGATGTAATTACCTCCATCAAGGAAAATGGAATGCCTAATATTTCTGTATCAGCTTCTTCTGGAAAATTTTTAACGATGTTAGTATCGATTTCAGGTGCTAAACAAGTGCTAGAAATTGGGGCACTTGGTGGATATAGTGGGATATGTCTTGCAAGAGGTTTTGGACCAAATGGCTCGCTCACCTCTTTAGAATTAGAGGAGAAATATGCAAAGTTAGCGGAAAGTAACCTCGCTAAAGCAGGTTTCAAAGACCAGGTTACATACTTAACAGGTCCTGCTTTAAAAAGTCTTGAAAAGCTGGAAGCTGAAAATAAACGATTTGATTTTTTCTTTATTGATGCTGATAAAGGAAATTATCCGAATTATCTGGAACGATGCATTAAACTGGCGGAACCCAATGCTGTGATTGCTATCGATAATGTGTTGGTAAGAGGTAGTGTCGCTGATCAGAGCATAGACTCCAAACGTTATACCACATTGATGAAGGAGTTTAATCAAACAGTCGCAGATCATCCACAATTAGAATCCATACTTGTTCCGATTGGTGATGGCATTACCGTAGCCCAAGTAAAATAAAGAATGAAGGATACACTTTGTCCTTCATTCTTTCATAATAGCACTTTTTTTCATATTGGTCTTTTTTGTCTTTGAGAGCGGTTCTCAAAGACACTTTTTATCATTTTTGCCTTCTTTTGTCCTCGAGAGTGGTTCTCGAAGACACTTTTTATCATTTTCGCTTTCTTTTGTCCTCGAGGAATGCTAGAGCACCCCGTTATTTCCTCTCTACCGGTATCCAAATCTCACTTTTAAAGTCTGGCGAACCAAAATCGCTATTTTCATTCCAAAGAATCTCCGGACCTTTCGTCTGCTGATAATTGGATGATGGGAACCATTCAGCGTAAATTCTCCCCCATGTCTTCTGCAAGTGTTGTGGAAACGGACCAATTGATTCGAAAACTGCCCAAGTAAAGGCAGAAACCTCTAAAGCAGCCCATTGTTCTGGGCACTCTTCTGTTGTAGCCACCCCAATATAATGATCCAGCTCTCCTTTTTCCTCCATACGTCCTTCTGAGAAATTGGTGGATGCTTGAATGATCCCATTAGGTTTTGTGTTCGAGAGCTCTTTCAATTGCCCGATTTTCTCCTTGTTCAGTGATTTCCACATGGCGGTGATCTCTGGATTTTCTCCTTCAAAAATAATTGGCACCCGTTTTTGCACACCAACAATTCGGAAGGGATCTTTTTCTACGATACGATAGTTCATTTCATTTCCTCCTTCAATTGATAATCGGAAGGTCATTTTTGGAAAAGATTTTAGTGGTGAACCATGCTGTTTTGCTTCTGACGGTTTAATGCCGTGCAAAGCTTGAAAAGCTCTGGCAAAGGAATCAGGAGATTGATAGCCATATTTAATGGCAATATCAATTACTCTAGCATCGCTATTTTGTAGTTCAAATGCTGCGACAGTTAAGCGTCGACGGCGAATATATTCCGATAAAGTAATACCTGCCAGAAAAGAAAACATTCGCTTAAAATGGTATTCGGAGCAATAGGCAATACTCGCTATTTTTGTGTAATCTATTTGATTGGTTAAATTCTCCTCGATATATTCCAATGCATTGTTCATTTCTCTTAATCCATTCATCAAAATGACCTCCCTTGATTAAAGAATAGCAGGAATAAAAGAAGCTCTTCCGACTTTTGGTGCACAAAAGTGTCGGATCGAAAAACCCCTCGACTTCCAATCGAGGGGTTTACTTATGATGCATGATATATAATCTGTTCCCATTTATGATTTGCTTGATCGATAGTGTTGTTAACATCTTGGTTAAGACGCTTTAATTGCGAAATCGTCTCATCTACTTTTTGATACATTTCACTGACTTGTTGTTCTGACTGGTTGATTTTGTCTTGCACAAACCAGTCCATGATAAGACCGTCGAAAAAATAATCAGCAAAAGTTAACCCACCAGAAATCTCGACATTAGCCTGAAATGATTTGCCGATGTCATTTAACTCATGTGAAAATTTCCGTAATAACCGCTGGGCATCGTGTGTAGCTTGTTTGGCATCATCAATATGACTATGTTTTAACGAAGTCGAAATTAAGCCACCGCCAAACATATCAACCGTTCCCCAGTTTTTCGCACTATCTAGAGAAGAGAGAGCGGATGATAGCGCACGTTTTACTTTTTCTCCTGCATCAATCGCTTCGGCAATTTCAGATTTCTCATCTTGCATATTTCCCAATTTTTCTAATACTTCAAGTGCTTGTTGTCCACTTTCATGATTGGTATCTAACAAATGATGATATTTTTCTTCTAATAAGTGCTGATAACGAACATCAGGCTCTCCCAATTCACGAATTTGCTGATCTAATACAGAGATATCCTCTTGCAAGTCCTGAACAGACGCTTTCGCTTCCTGGTAGCGTAATTGTGCTCTTGCGACTTCCTGTTTCTCTTCATCAAGTTTTTCTAACTTTTGGCCAGTGATCGAATAAAAAATATTCGCTACACTAAAGGATTCTAGTTTTTCGACGTCTACTTTCTCATCTTGCAATTGTTGATAGAATTCCTGCTTTTGCTTCTCCAATTTTTCTAATTCAACTGCTAATTCTTTTCGCTCGTGCTTAAGTCGATTTAATTTGCGCTTATCTTCCTGAGCTTTTACTATTTTTTGATAATAAGTATCCAATTCAACCACCTCTACTCTATATACGAATCAAATTACGGGTTCGTTTCACGATTTTCTATTTCTTTTTTGATTCGTTCGATACGATCCGCTATTGATGGATGACTGGAACGGAACCATCGAATCCATGGAGCTGGAGAAATATCTGCTTTCGATTGTTCAGCAAGTTGTCTATAGCTTGTCAATGCTGGAGATAAATCTTCCGTATGATTAATTGCATATTGGTCTGCTTGATTTTCCATTTCTCGAGATACCCATAATGACAAAGGCTGCAAAAGCATGAGTATAGCTACTGTCATAAATAATAATTTTGTTAAAGATGACAAAGAATAGACACTTTTCCACGAGCGAGTCCACTGTTGTAATACCATTAATACAACAAGTGTTAACAAAAGATATAAACCTACTCCCCAGTAAACGTGATGATAGATGTAGTGCGCGATCTCATGGGCCATAATAAATAAAATTTCATTCTGCTGCATGCCAGCAATGGTGGTGTCCCATAATACAATACGAGCATGGTTGAAAATACCTGTCACATAAGCATTATAGGTGGACACTTTCTCACTTTTATTGACAACAAGTAGTGTTGCTTCATTAATTCCAGCATCTGCAGTTAACATTTCGATTTCTTCTCGTAACTCTCCTTCTTGCAATAGACTGAAATCATCGAAAAGTGGATCAATCCAAATCGGTTGCACGAAGACAACGAACAAGACTACCGGGATCGCAAGGAACCAAAGAATAACCCCCCAGATTTTCGGCCATCTTTTCATAACGGCTCGTGTAATCAGGACAATGAACGAAAGAGATAACCACAACATTCCTGTATGTAGTAATTGTTCAACTAGCCATGAAAGAAATCCTTGCGTTCCAATTCCTTCTTTTACCCCGATGCTATACCAAAGAAAGCGAAAAGGAAAATGGATCAGATAATCTAATACCGTTAGTAATGTAACATATAACAGCACCTTTTTTATTTCTGACCGAATTTGTTCCAGTTGTTCCATCAAATTTGTTTTCTTGATTAGCATGTATAACATCAATAGCTGTAATGGCCACATCGCAAAGAAAAAAGCATGTGCTAATGCTCCAAAGCGTGTATCACTAAATGATGTAAGTGGATAAAAATAATAAAAGTAGAGAAAAATCAGCATTACATATACTGTATATCCTATCATCCATTTTTTCATCGATATAAGCCCCTAAACTTAAAAGTTATTACTATTATATGGATAAAATTTGTATTTTTAATCTTATCATTTTATCTTTTTTTGAAAAAACTCAACAAATAGGATTAAATTAAAAAATCCTCCCATCAAAACTAAGATAAGAGGATTTTTCACACTAATATATAAGCCCTAAGAAGTCTTCTTTTGTAATTTTCCCTAAGTAGTGGGAAACATCTAAGTCACTTAACACTTCGTCAATTGCCTGACGCTCATAGCGAACACCTTGTAGTCGATCTTCTAATTCTTTGACATCGCCGACACCGAAGAAGTCCCCATAGATCGTACATTGTTCAACGATACCTTTATGAACATCAAGGCGAACGTCTACTAATCCACCATCAAACTTATGAGAATGTTGAATATTAAATTTCGGTGATTTGCCATAATTCCATTCCCACTTTTGGTAACGTTCTTTGGATAATTGATGGATGTTGTCCCAATCTTCATCTGTTAACACGTATTGTGGAACATCTTCCACGTTTTCAACGTCAAAAACGTGTTTCAAAATATGTGCCTTTAAATCATCCATCGATAATTTCTCATCCATAAATTCAGTAATGTTAGCAACACGGCTACGGATTGATTTAATCCCTTTTGACTTAATTTTTTCAGTTTTTACATTTAGAGAACGTACAACATTTTCGATTTCTGAATCATACATTAATGTCCCATGACTAAACATACGTCCTTTTGTCGTGAATTGGGCATTCCCCGAAATTTTGCGTCCATCGGCAACTAAATCATTACGTCCCTTTAATTCTGCTGGAACGCCTAATTTATTCAATGCTTCTACTACTGGTTCCGTGAATTTGGCGAAGTTGTGGAAACTGTTCCCATCATCTTTTGTAATAAAACTAAAGTTCAAGTTCCCTTCATCATGATATACTGCGCCACCGCCAGACAAACGACGAACAACTTTGATACCATGTTCATCCACATAATCGGTATTAATTTCTTCTACTGTATTCTGATTTTTACCAATAATGATCGATGGTCCATTTATATAAAATAATAAATATGTATCTTCCTCACCAAAGTTTTTGAGTACATACTCCTCAATGGCTAGATTAATATATGGATCAGTAATTCCTTTATTATCGATAAATTTCATCTGTTATTTCACTCCTATTGTTAGCTGATTCTCACTACAAGTATAAAAGAATTACAGAGAGAAAACAATTTTAAAGAAATTGTACTAATACAAATAGTTGATTTTTTACACTTGTTATAATACAATAATAACAAGACACGCTTTTGGGAGGTCCGTTATGCAGAGCATCGTTGAGTTCTTTCGCAACATTCCCAGAAAAAAGTGTAGTAAGTGCGGAAATGATATTGTAGAACAAGCAGATTGTTATCATAACATCTGTGACAACTGCAGTCATCCCGCCATCTAACCTGTTACGTCTTTTACAACCATATCTTTCGTTTCTTTCATCCTTCTTATCCTGCTGAACAAGGATGATGAACATTCCCATCCAATTAATCAAGATATATGTAAAAGACAGACACCTGCAGCTATTAATGTAGCTGCTTTTTTTTGCATCTAAAAACTTGTACAATTACACAGTTAATACATATTCCTCGGAACAGGCGGCGCTTCCGGGGATGTTTCCTTCCCTTCCCTGGATATAGTCGATTATCCCCGGAAGAGAACACTTTTTCCTCGGAACAGCACGGGCGCTTCCGGGGATATTTCCTTCTCTTCCCTGGATATAGTCGAAAAAGCAGAGCACTTAAAGTCACTCTGCTAAATAATCTAATATTTTCTCAACGGCTGCTTCTCCTTGATCGATACAGTCCGGGATTCCGATGCCTCGATATGGGCTACCTGCTACGAATACACCAGGAAGCTCTGAAGCTAGACCATTCTCCAAATTTTCTACTACTTGTTTATGACCAATGCTATATTGCGGCATCGCATCTTTCCAGCGAGATACAACAGAAAACAAAGGATCACCGTCAATCTTCATAATTTTGTTTAAATCATGTAAAACGATTTCTTCTAATGCTTCATCAGAAAGATCCACTACTTCTTCATCACCTGGACGTCCAACATAGCATCTTAGTAACGCTTTTCCTGCTGGTGCAGCTGTATCCGGCCATTTTTTATGTGTCCATGTACAAGCAGTAATACGATAATTGCTATTACGTGACACTACAAATCCAGTACCATCAATATCTTCCTTAATGGCAGATTGAGCAAACGCTAAAGCCACATTGGCAACTGAAGTAGCTTTCATATTATGCAGATCTGCTACAAAATTATAAGATTTGAGCATCTGTTTCATCACAGGATAAGGCGTAGCAATTAAAATAACATCAGATGATAACGTAGAACCACCTTTTAACTCTAACTCGTAGCCATCTTCAGATTTGTTAATCTTATTAACTGCTCTCCCTTTTTGCACAACGCCTTCCGACAATGACTCTTCCATCGCTTCTACTAATGTTTCCAGTCCACCTTCCAAACTGTAAAACATACTTTTCTTCTTACCACTTGGTTGTTTCGGTACTGGTGTTGTTTTTTGCAGTCCACGAATGAGACTGCGATGCTCTTGTTCCAAGTGATAAAAGTTCGGAAATGTTGCCATCAGACTTAAATCATCTAAATCACCAGCATAAATACCTGATAATAAGGGTTCAATTAAATTCTCAACCACTTCATCTCCTAATCGTCGTCTGAAGAACTTTCCTAGTGACTGATCATCTTGCGCTTCACCTTTAGGCAAGATAAAATCCATACCTGCTCGTAATTTGCCTGTTACGCTGAATAAACTTGACGTTAAAAATGGGCGGACTTGAGTTGGTATGCCCATAAAAGAGCCTTGAGGCATACTATGGAGCTGATCTCCCACTAAAATATAGGATTTACCTGTTCCGTTCTTAACTAACTTGTCACCAACGCCAACATTTCGAGCTAAGCGTTCAGCTGATTGTTTACGAATTAAAAAGGAATCGGGGCCACGTTCGATCGTAAAGCCTTCCCGTCTTTCTGTATTAATTTTTCCACCTAAACGATTACTCGCTTCTAAAAGCTGAAGCTGATAATCCAAATTCTGGTCTTTAATCTTCTGGTCTAAATAGTAAGCGGCAGTAAGCCCCGCTATACCGCCGCCTATCACCGTTATTTTCTTCATGACTCGTCATCACGCTGGAATTTGTCCACTACAATTCCTGCTAGAGTATTGATAAACGTCGGGTTTACATTGGGCATTGGTGGCCGATAATAAGCTGCGCCAATTTCCTCACAAACGACTTTACATTCATAATCATTGTCATACAATACTTCTAAGTGATCAGCAACAAAGCCAACCGGAGCATAGATGAACGATTGATAGCCTTTCTGTTCAAAAAGGTCGCGCGTTAAATCCTGTACATCTGGACCTAACCAAGGGTCTGGTGTGTTTCCTTCACTTTGCCAACCGATTTCGACGTTTGGTATGCCTGTTTTTTCTTGAATTAAGGTAGCAGTACGTTCTAATTGTTTCGGGTATGGATCACCATTTTGTAAAATCTTCTCTGGTAAACTGTGCGCAGAAACAATCAATACTGCCTTCTCTTTATCATCAATTTTCTCATATTCCTTTGTAATAGCATCTGCCCAATAGTTAATAAAGCCTTCTGCATCATACCAGCTTTCTACTGATTTAATCGCAATACCATGTTTATCTGCTTCTTCTTTTGCCCTGCCATTATATGATTTAACACTAAATGTAGAGTAGTGTGGAGCAAGTACAATGGATAGCGCTTCGTCAATTCCGTCTTCAGCCATTTGCTGTACTGCATCTTCAATAAAAGGTTCGATATGCTTTAATCCTAAATAATAAACAAATTCTACATCGTCCTGGATTTCATTTGCTCGTGCTTGTAAGCTCTGGGCTTGTTCTTCTGTAATTTTTGCCAACGGGGAAATACCACCAATTGCTTGATAACGCTCTGTTAAGTCATCTAACATTTCCTTGGTTGGTTTACGTCCGTGACGAATGTGTGTGTAGTATCGTTCAATATCTGCTTCTTTATATGGCGTACCATATGCCATTACGAGTAATCCTACTTTTTTCTTTGCCATGATGTGACATCCTTTCTTATCTTTTCGAGTATTCATGTATAAGAGTCGTTAATTTCTTTAATCGCTCTGGGCTAATTTCAGGCGTTACTCCGTGTCCTAGGTTAAAAATATGGCTAGGGTGTGCTTTTCCTTCATCAATGATTTGTTTTGCTTTTTCCTCCACTACTTCCCAATCCGCTACCAAAAACGCTGGATCAAGATTTCCTTGGAGTGCTTTGGTGATATCTAATTCACGTGCTTCCTTGATTGACATCCGCCAATCAAGACCAATGACATCAACAGGTAGGTCATTCCATTCTTGTATTAAGTGGCTGGCACCTACACCAAAAATAATCAATGGTACATTCGTTTCACGTAACTCACTAAAAATACGATTCATGACAGGTTTAATATACGTACGATAATCTGTTACATTTAATGCACCGACCCAGGAATCGAATATTTGAATAGCTTGCGCACCTGCATTAACCTGCGCTTTTACGTAAGCAATCGTCATATCTGCTAATTTATCCATCAAGGCAAACCATGCTTTCGAATCGCTGTACATGAGTGCTTTTGTTTTATGATAATTTTTCGATGGACCGCCTTCAATCATATAGCTTGCTAACGTGAAAGGAGCACCACTAAAACCAATTAATGGGACATTTAACTGCTCTTTCGTTAATAAGCGGATTGTATCTAATACATAAGGAACATCACTCTCTGGATCGATCGTTCCCAACTTTTCAATATCACGTAATGATACAATCGGATTATCAATGACAGGACCTATCCCTGATTTAATATCGACATCTACACCAATTGCAGGTAATGGCGACATAATATCTTTGTATAAAACCGCAGCGTCCACATTATACATTTCAACTGGTAACCTTGTCACATAGGCACAAAGTTCTGGTTGATGAGTAATTTCAAATAAAGAATATTTCTTTTTTAATTCTCGGTATTCTTTTTGAGATCTGCCGGCTTGCCGCATATACCAGACAGGTGTATAGTCTGTTTCTTCCCCTCTAAATGCTTTTAATATCGTATCATTAAATTTCGTCATTTATTTCACCCTTTTTTCCCATTCTATTCTACTATAGAAGGTTTGATCGATCCTGTATAGTATTTTTTAAAAACGTTCACTAAATTGTAATTATTATAACTAAAAAGTAATTGTAATTAGTTTTCGATTAAAAGTCAAACTCTAAAGACGTGATATTGGATGGTTTACCTGTTTGTTTGGTTAATGGATTATAAGGTACAACGTAGTATTCACCCGTCCGGAAAACATTGATGCGGTCAATTGTATAGCTACCTTTACCTTCCGCTTCGCCAATGAGGTGATCTTCATCCTCACCACGTTCATAGATTCGATAGATGACACGGCTGTCTTCTGCTGCTGTCCAGTTTAATTCACCACGCAATATCGAAAAACCACCAAACTGAATCGATGCTGTTAAATCATCAATCACCGGGAGTTGTATCGGTTCTGGTAAATCTTCAACATCATCGGGTTGTTCAAATTTTTCTGCTAATGGCATCCTTTTGTCAATTTCAGTTAAAATTGATTTTGTTAATCTTGTCGTCGCTTCAGAACCTGTTGTTAAATAATTTTCTGCTGTTGCTTGATCGTAGCCAATCCATGTTGCGGTCACATATTCAGGAGTAATACCAGCAAACCATGCATCCTTTACTGCTCCATCTTGTTCTGGATGTTGGGTTGATCCTGTTTTTCCTGCCAAAGCTTTGCTGTATTCACCAGCTGAACCAGTACCTTCTTTCGTTACTCCCTCTAACATTCTCAGCATATTCCAGGCTGTTTGCGAATTAAATACATTTTCTTTTTCTTGCTCTTCAGATTGTAGTTTTTCCTGATCTTTGTTATAAACAGCTCGAACACTTCTTGCTTCTAGCCATTCCCCGCCACTAATAAAGGTGCGGTAGCCCTCTGCCACTTCAATCGGTGTGATTCCTGTCTCTAAACCACCTAAAGCAATGGCCAATCCTTGATCATTAATATCGATATTCATTTTTTCCAACATGGTCTTACTATAATCGACACCAATTTGATCCAACAACCAAACCGCAGGGGCATTCTTTGATTCTACTACCGCTTGAAACATACTAACTTCTCCATCAAATGGCCCGTCAACATTGTTAACACGATATCCATCATCATATTCGATGTCCTGGTCCGGAATCATATCATATGGTTGATAATTGCCTAATTGCATTGCTGGTCCATAAACGGCCAAAGGTTTCATGACCGAACCTGGTTGTTTTTTCGTTAAAAGATGATTGATATCATTTAATTGAAAGTCACGTCCAGCAATTAATGCTTTCAATTGACCTGTTTTTTGTTCCATTAAAACAAAGCTACCATTAACGGCGTCATTTGATCCGTGATAATAATCACTATCTTGCATTTGATCATATGCAATTTGCTGTATGTCAGGATCCATATGCACTTCCACAGTGTAACCACCACGTTTTAATGCTTCACGACTTAATCCATATGTAGCTTCTACTTCCTCTAACACGTAAGCAAAATAATCGTCTAACCATGGATCTCTTTGCCTTTCTTGATCCTTCACTTTAATTTCCGTTGCTTGTAACGCTAGCAATTGTTCGGTCGAGATATTACCTTCGTTTGCCATTTGTTGTAATACCAGATCTCTTCGTTGTTTTGCTTCTTCTAAATCATGATGTGGGGAATACGAATTGGGCGCTTTCACCATTGCTGCGAGTAATGCCCCTTCTTCGATTGATAAATCCGCTACATCTTTTCCAAAATAGTAATCAGCTGCTGTACCTACCCCATGTACACCATGAGCCAAATATATTTGATTTAAATAAAGTTCTAAAATTTGTGATTTAGTATAATTGCGTTCCAAATAAACCGATGCCATCACTTCTTTTGTTTTTCTCATCCATGTTTTATCATTGACTAAAAACAGGTTTTTAGCCAATTGCTGTGTAATAGTACTGCCGCCTTCCACTTTGCTCATCGCAACGATATCCCGGTAAACAGCACGTGTAACAGCGGGCAAAGAAATACCAGCATGTTCATAAAAACGCTGATCTTCCATCGCAATAAACGCTTCTTCTACATGGTCCGGGATTTGTTCTAATGTGACATAATCTCTATTTTCTGAGTATAATTTACCTAACACGGTACCATCTTCCGCAACCACTTTGGAAGCAGTCGGCAAAATGACCGCTTTCTCATCAAACACAAATCGCCCTCCGAATATTATAAAAAGATAACCTAATACAGATAATAAAAACATAGAGCTGACGATAATCGAGAGCCACTTATATCGTTTAATCCAGGACCATACAGACTGGAAAAGCTGTTTTATTTTTTCTTTATCCAAACTGTTACACCACCTTTCTCTTAAATTTCGACAATAGCTTCATTTTATCACAAAACTTGTTTGTCCGACGAATGTTATAATGGCAAAAAAAGTACAAAACTAAAATGAATATATTCATTTTAAGGAGGCAGTATTATGAATGGTTACATGACAAACGGCACTTATCCATATTTAGAGAAATTAAAGAGTAAGCATCATATTTTTCCTTTTATTATCATGCATAACGATGTCAAAGCCATCGCCTACTATGAAGATACAAATCCATCTATTTTTGAAACAAGCAGAGATTACCTTGTGTTAGCACAGGTCGGCGAATTATCCGAAATTGGTTTTATCAGTCTGTCACACATCCCCGTTACAGAGGAAGGTAGTCCGATCTTCGAAATGGATTATAAGCAGAAAGTGAATGAAATAAGTGGGGTAGTTACTGCTAGATTATTGCGACCGTTTAGGGGAAATTCCTATATCTTACTAGTGGAATGGGATGATCCGAAAGATTATCATGCATGGAAAAAGACAAACCCACTTCCGAATAAAAAAGAAGATTCCTATATAGCCGGATCAGTCTATACAGAAACCTTCCAGGTTGGGGAAGACGAAGAAGAATAGTCAGTTTTATTTTATTGGACACTTTCGTTCGTTTATTGGACACTTTTCTAGCTTTATTGGACACTTTAGCATATTTATTGGACACTTTTCCAACTTTATTGGACACTTTTAAAAAAGAAGAAGCTGATAACTTTTATGAGTCATCAGCTTCTGCTAGTACTTCTTGCTCGAAGAAATCTTCAAAATTAGCTTGTGGTTGTTCACCGACTATTCTTGCAGATTCTTCTCCACCTTCATAATGTACCATCGTAGGCGTGCTTTCAATATTAAATTCAGACCATGCACTTTCAAATTCTAATAAATTCAATTTCACTAAATCAACACCATATTCCTCTGCGATTGGTACCAATTCAGGTGTGGTTCGTTGGCAATGGATGCAAGTAGGACTGTAGAAGTAAACTGTAACATCTTCACCATTACTTAACTTATCCGCTAATTCATTAGGTAATATTTGATTTTGATACATCGGATCGTCCAACTGATCAATTGTGGCTTGATCTAATTCTGTTTTATTATAAGGATTGTCTACCCCATCAAGCTGTTTTGAATTTTGATATTGTACGACAAATATTAATGCTCCAAAAATAACGACGAGCACTAATACAAATATGACCATTTTCTTCACTTTAAACGCTCCTTTGTTGAACAATTAAATAAATGTGAATAACAAAGATGACAAGAAAGGCGATCAATGCCTGAAAAGGAATCGATGCAAAGCCAAAGTAATTCACATATGTTGTGGTACATGGAATGATACCACATCCATCACCAGCCTCTTGTAATCCAGGCACTTTTTGTATCAAATAATGATAGCTGGAAACCAAAATGCCGATTCCACTTAAAATAACCCCTGGAAAAGCGTAACGAATATCTTTTTTATAAACTGCGTATCCATAAATGACTACAAGTGGATACATTAAAATTCGTTGATACCAGCACAATTCGCAAGGTATGAATTTCATAATTTCGGAATAAAACAAACTCCCCATCGTTGCCATTAGACTCGCGGCCCAACTAATAAATAACAGGATTTCCTTTCGCTTGTCCATTTCGTTCACATTCTCCTCTCACACTAATTATACATACTAGCGATTGAAAAACAAATGAATGATTTATGAAAAAAGAAGCAACTCTTTAAAAAGTTGCTTCATCCTACATATTGATAATATACTTTTTTAGCTTCTTGTACATTTTTTGTGCCATGAATGAGCGTACGTCCATCTCGGAATACGACCACACGATATTTATCAATCTCAAATGATAACAAATATGGATTGCTAAACAATTTAATGTGTTGATTGTGTTCCAAATGTTTTTTCATTTCATCAAAGTGAATGATTTTTTCTGCACTCGTTCTAATTTGGACCGTATTCCGACCACACAGTACGGCTGTTTTCAACTGAGCTTGATAAGTTAAATGTGGATACTGTTTTTTTGAGCAAGATGGACACGAGTCATCCTTTAAACTAGCTACTTTCAATTCCATTTGTTGATTTTTCCACAGATCAAAGGCAATTAATTTTCCAGAAAGTGCATCGAGATTTTCAGTCAGTATTTTCAGTACCTCTGTTATCTGATGAGAGACAACCATTTGTACTGCTGGACTAATAATGCCAACTGTATCACATGTTGCACCATCACTTGGTATATGATCCATCAAGCATTGTAAACAAGGGGTTTCCTCTGGTAAGACGGTGAATGTTACCCCATAACTTGCCACACAAGCTCCATAAATCCATGGTTTATGATGCTTTTGACAAATATCGTTAATGATTAATCTCGTATCAAAATTGTCTGTGGCATCGATTACTAGATTCGCTTGTGGAACAATAGCTTCCAGTTCATCTACTCCAGCATCGATCACTTCTGCATGGATGGTGGTCAAATGATTAATCTCTTCCAATCGTTTTTTGGCAGCAATTACTTTAGGTGTTTGCATGCGGACATCTTCTTCAGCAAAAAGCTGCTGCCGCTGCAAATTTGTTTCTTCCACATAATCACGATCGATCAATGTTAACGTGCCAACCCCTGCTCTTGCTAACATTTCCGCACTGCTTGAACCAAGTGCACCAACACCAACAATGACGACATGGCTTTCTTGTAATCTTTTTTGCCCTGTTTCACCAATAGGATCGAACAGCATTTGACGATGATAACGATTATTCACCAACACTTATCCCTTCCTTTGGACTGCTTGCCACCGCATATTCCTTCTTCGCAATCCGACCTGCTTCAAAACCTAGTCTGCCAGCTTCCACTGCTAACTTCATCGCTTCAGCCATCTTGACAGGATCATTGGCACCAGAAACAGCTGTATTGAGAAGAACACCATCTGCGCCTAATTCCATTGCATAGGCAGCATCTTTCGGCGAACCAATCCCTGCATCAACAATTACAGGTATACTAGCTTGCTCGATAATAAATTGCAAGTTTAATGGATTAATAATCCCTTGCCCAGATCCGATTGGTGATGCACCGGGCATAATGGCATGTGCGCCTAGCTCCTCTAACTTTCTGGCAAGTACCACATCATCAGACGTGTATGGCAGTACAGTGAAACCGTCCGCAAGTAGAGTCTCAGTCGCTTTTAACGTTTCTACCGGATCAGGCAGTAAGGTTTTGTCACAACCGATTACTTCTACTTTCACCATATCACATAATCCCGATGCATCTGCTAATTTAGCGATTCTGACCGCTTCTTCTGCATTTTTAGCACCAGCGGTATTGGGAAGAAAACGATATTTCTTTAAATCTATTTTTTCGAGAAAATTCGGTTGGTCCGGATCAAAAATATTCATCCGACGCACCGAAAAAGTCAGTACCTCTGTTTCTGATCCATCTACTGCCTGTTTCTGGATATCATAGTTTGGATATTTTCCTGTTCCTAAAAATAATCGTGATTGAAATGTATCATTACCTACTTGTAGCATTATTTTTCATCCTCCTCCAACAAAATGGACAATTTCCAATCGGTCACCTTCTGAAATTGCCGTTTCTTTATGTTTTTCCTTTTTTAAGATGGTTTGATTATGCTCCACAATTAATGATTTCTTCTCCAAACGTAATTCTTGGATTAACTCTTCAATATTAGTGATCCCTTCACTAACTTCTAATGGATCACCATTTACGATAATCTCCAAAATCAACCCTCCTTTTGTGAGCCTTCACTTTAAACAGATAGAAGGCTTTCTCTTCTCAAGGAAAATGTATCTAAATAGATTGGATCGACTGGTTTTCCTTCGATCATATCTGCCATAAATAAAGCAGTTTTAGGCGCCAGTAATATACCATTACGATAATGTCCTGTTGCAACATATAATCCTGATACATCTGGTACTTCGCCTAAATAAGGAAAACCGTCTTTCGTTAAGGGACGTATCCCCGCCCAAACCTTCTCTATCGTTGCCTGGTTTAATGCAGGGAGTATCTGTTTGGCACGTGATAACAAATGCAGGATACTTGCTACTTTCACCTCTTTATCCGTTTGATTTGGCTTCGATGTTGCGCCAATAATGATCCGGTTACCTCTTTTCGGAACAAGGTAACAGCCTTCTGTAAAGATCGTTGATTGAATCAGAGGCTTTGTTGTCACAACAGACAGACATTCTCCTTTTACAGGTGTGAGTTCTTGCATGTACCGAGAAAAATGTGAGCTCTTAAATCCACAAGTGATAATGATCCTGTCAGCAGTATACGTTTTTTTATCTGTCTTCACACCTGTCACTTTACCGTTTTCGATGACGATATCGTCTACCTTCGTCTGTTCCATTATGACCGCACCATGATGTTCAGCAGCCTTCGCAAAGCCTTTCGTTACGTGAGGAGCAGATACTTGCCCTTCTCTTGGACAATAAAGAGCTGCATAAAAATCGGTTGTCATTTCTTTTTCCGGGATACTCCCTGGTGAGATCACCTTCGCCTCTGCTCCTTGTTCTGTTTGAAAGCTAGCAATTCGTTTTAGCGTATCCAGCTCATCTTGATGATAGACAAGCTTTAAGGCACCTTTTTCGATTAATTGAATGTCCATACCACTTTCTTGCATCAGTTCTTCCGCTAAATCAGGGTATAATTCCCTGCTTTCTTTAGCAAATTGAAATAACGGTGAATCCTGCTCAAACTCCATCTGCACACCGAGCATGCCGGCTGCTGCACTGGATGCCTCTGCAGCAATTTTATTTTCTTCTAGTAGCAAAACCTTGTAACCTCTTTTACTTAACTGGTAGGCAATCGAAGCTCCCATTACTCCACCGCCAACAATGATCTGATCATATAAATTATTCAAACTGTTCCTCCTTCCTCGAATCGAACACTTGACGATAACACTTTATTGCTTCGGTAGGATCTTCGGCATCCCATACCCCTGACATAATCGCAACACCACTAGCCCCCACCTCTTGTACTTGGTTCATATTTTGTTCCGTAATCCCGCCAATTGCGATGACAGGAATAGAAACGTTTTTGGTGACATCAGCTAACGCGGTAATGCCTCTTGGCTCGAGACCAGGTTTAGAGTTACTTGAAAAAATATGCCCATAGATTAGAAAATCTGCACCATTATGTTCTGCCGTAATGGCTTCCTCCAAGGAATGGACGGACTTACCGATACGGAGTGCCGGAAACGAGCGCTTCACATCAGCAACCGGAATACTATGATAGGCAAGCTGTACGCCACAGCATTTTTTTATCGATGCTACATCTACACGGTCATTAATAATGATCCGTTCAGCCGGAACACCCGCTTCTAGCAAAAAATCAATCATTTCCAAGATTTCTTTCGCCGTTTTGGTCTTTTCTCGCAGATGAATATAATTTATCTGAGCAATCTGTTCCGATACAAGCTGCATATGTTGTTCTGTCAATCTGCCATTTGAAATAAGGTGTATTCCATGCATTGTTCCTACTCCTTTTTTTCTAGAGGAAGTGAAAATAGAAAAACCACCCATCCAGCATGGACGAGTGGTATGTATCGAAAGCTACAATTTGGTTGCTTTTCTACCACTTCCCTCCGCTGGTGTTAACCAGATCAGGTTCAAAGGGTCCGAAGATTCGTCTCAGCCAAATGGCTCCCCTAGTGTTCTTACGTATTATTTTTTCTTATATGAAAAGGATAACATAGTATGACATAATCGCCAATAAAAAATTTTCCATTATTATGTTTAATCATTTTCACTTAAGGGTAGATATATAATGGAGATGATCAATAGAAAGGATGTTGAAAGAAATGGCACAAAGAGATGAAAAATTACAAGCTTTAATTGATGGATTAAATGAGGATTTAGCAAATGAATATGCGGCAACAATCATGTATACGTATCATGCATCTGTTGTTTCAGGATTATATCGTTCTTTCTTAAAACCTTTTTTTGAAGATGAAATAAATGATGAGATCGGACATGCTTTATACTTATCTGACAAAATTAAAACATTAGGCGGTACACCAACTACAACACCAGCAAAAGTTGAACAATTAACAGACGTTCAAGACATGTTAGAAGCTACTCTTAAAGCTGAAACAGAAACGATTGAGCGCTATGAAAAAAGAAAACAACAGGCAGATGAGCTTGGTTTGACAGAACTTGTTGTGAAATTAGAAGATATTATTGCAGATGAAACAAGCCATAAAGAAGAAACAGAACGACTTTTGTCAGACAAGAGCTTTCAATAACTCGTTAACCCCTTTTTTTCATATATAGAAAAAACAACTTCCACCAGGAGGTTGTTTTTTTGTCTCTTTTCTTGATTCTCATGAAAAGGAAATGCTAGTAATCTATGATATAATAGAAAGAAAAGCTTCTGTGAGGTGAGGATATGAGGGACACTTTATTTGAGGAAATTGATGGTTTGTACGATGAAATGGTGGAAATGCGTAGGTTTTTACATCAATATCCTGAGCTTTCCTTTCAAGAATATAAAACAGCTGCATTTATTCAGGAGCAATATAAAATATTAGATATTCCATATCAAGCAAATGTCGGAGGAAATGGTGTTGTAGCCACTTTAAAAGGGGCTAAACCTGGTAAAACCGTGGCATTACGTGCGGACTTCGATGCACTACCTATTCAAGATGAAAAAGATTTGCCTTATAAATCCAAAAACGACGGTGTGATGCATGCCTGTGGACACGACGGACACACATCGACATTACTTGCTGTAGCCAAAGTACTCAAGAAATATCAAGAAGAACTGGCGGGTACCGTTGTGTTTATCCATCAGCACGCAGAAGAGCTTGCCCCTGGTGGTGCTAAACCAATGATTGAAGCAGGAGTATTGGAGAATGTTGATGTCGTTTACGGTACACACCTTTGGACCAATACCCCATATGGAATCGTTCAGACATCGCGAGGAAACTTTATGGCTGCAGCAGATCACTTCACCATTGAAATAAAAGGAAAAGGTGGCCATGGAGCAATGCCACACCAAACGAAAGATCCGATTGTAGTCGGTTCACAACTTGTAACGAATCTACAGCAAATTGTTTCAAGACGGATTGATCCATTAGAAACAGCCGTCCTATCGATCGGGCAATTTCATGCAGGTGATGCGTACAATGTTATTCCAGATGTAGCGATGATTGATGGAACGGTACGCACCTTTAATCCGGATGTACAACATTTTATAAAAGAGGAAATCGAAAAAGTGATAAAAGGCACATGTATTGGCTATGATGTATCCTATGATTTTGATTATGCCTACGGATACAGACCCGTTGTCAACCATGCTGAGCATGCTGAAAAGGTATTAGCTGCTGCCGAACAGGTGAAAGAAGTAGAGAAGGCTGAAATGATTGTACCTAGTATGACAGGTGAAGACTTTGCCTACTATTTAGAAGAAAAACCTGGTGCTTATTTCTTTACAGGAGCCCAAATCGAAAATGGCTTCGTGCCACACCATCACCCTCTATTTGATTTTGATGAGCGAGCAATGAAAATAGCAGCCAAAACATTAATAGCTGCTACGTTGAATGTAAATAAATAAGTTAATAAAGAAGTTTTCAAGTTACCAAAACGTGAGCATCATTTTATTTTTGATGCTCACGTTTTTGGTCTAGATAATTGTTGCTGTTCCTTGGAAAAGTATCATTCCTCCGTGGATAAAGGCAACTATCCCAAGAAGAACATGGGTTATCCAAGGAACAGAGCTAAATATCCACGGAAGAGCGCGCGTTATCCAAGGAAGGGCGGTATCGATCCTTATTTACTTAGTGAATCCGTTCGGCTGTGTATCCTTCTTCCTCCAAAATCGAACGAATATGAGGCTCTTGTAATAAATGAAGACTACCTACCATCACAAAATATGTATCTGCTTCATCCTCTTCTAGAAAGCGAACGATTTGCTCAGCCATATTCTGATTTCTGTCATCATTGATTGCTTTCATAAATGCTTCGTTTTCTTCTTGCATTTCCGAGGAACCGCCCTCTTCTTCAGACAATACTTCAAGCAATTCTTCTTCATCACCTTGCTCATACGTTTCAAACAGTTCCTCCATTTGCTGTTGATACTCGATCACAGTTACTAAGGAAGATGCCAACATTGCCTCTTGATATTCTGCAGATGTATCTGCAAAGATTTTCAGTTGCTCTTCTGCGGTTTCTAAATCAATTATTTCTTTGCCATCATCCGCTGCTTTATTCAGAAAATATTGATCAACCCCTTGGGTATAGCCTAACTGTTGTGTCATAAGCTGCTGAATCGTATTTGCTAATATCCATGGTTTGTAAAATTCAACCGCTTCTATCGGGATACCAAACTGACTTAGTGTCTCTTCCATTTCTGAGTAAACATCATCAGAAATATGATCTTTGACTGTCGAACCATCTTGATAAGTCCCTAACGACATATTTATTTGTTGCATTTCCGATTGCTCAACATTCGTTATATCAACCTCAGGAACAACTACATCTGCTTTTAAATACGCCTTTTCTATTTCTTCATGCAAAGGATAAAAATCTGCTACACCAGCATGAATCGTTCCTTGTAAATATACTTCCGGATTTTCATCTTCCACTTTCCACAAGAATCCACCTGGGCCATCTGCCCTGCCAACCGTTTGGATAACCTCAATACCTTCATCCGCGAGCTCATCTAATTGATCTTGACCTGCCTCCAAAGGATTACCTACTACATTTACGGACTCTAAATGTTCTAACTCTTGTAATACCGAAAAATCTTCCACTTGATTATCTTGCAACGAAATGGATTCTAAGGAAGAAAACTGCTGCAAACCTTCCAAATTGGAAATGTCAGCGTCAGTTAAATTTAATTCCGTCACATTCTCTACGTCTTCTTCTGAGAATGAATTACCTAACTCTGCTGCAATAGCTGCTTCTAAGTTAGCATCTTCAAAGTTTATTGACTCTTGATTACAACCGATCAGAGCCAATGGAATAATTAGTAATAATATTATCTTTTTAAAATTTTGCAAATGAAATATCCCCTTTCTCTGCTAAAACCTTTGTCAACACTCATTTAGTTTTCCTCTTTTAGCAAAGACGAAAAGTGATTGATATTTGGTATTTTTTACCTAAAACAGTATATATGATAACAGCAATAAATTCAACTTTTTCCCAAAATCCAAATAAAAACACTCCATAAGTTAGACCTATGGAGTGTTTTTATTTTTCTTGAGCCATCTTTTTCTGAAAATAGTTCGGAATCACCATACCAATAAATAATACAGTGGCAAGTGCCATTGCTCCTCCCATTAACCATTCCCCTATTACAATAAGCAATAGGACAAATATTACACCTGCAAATATCATTAGCTGCTGCATCCATTTAATAAAAGCTTGCTTTCGTTCACTAATTCCAATTGGATACAGATCTAACCATACTAATGTTGCATGGTGTTTACATAACGGGATCACCTGCAAAAAGATCATATACATAAATAATAAAGCAAAAATAAGCTTTAGCCATGAATTAGGAACGAAATAAATCAGTAAACCACCTATGACAAGCAACCTTACATAGATACCTAAATATTCTCCACTTCTAACGGTTGTTAAGCGGTACAAATAAGGATATGCCTGTTTCTGTTGGAAAGGGATCGAACCTGTCAACAAGCGGGCAAGCCAGTGACGTTTTTTTACTGGCATTTCCATATGTGGCACTTCCGTAAACATATTGGCCAATCTGTAAAAGGAACGCATTCGCATATAATCACTTTCTATTAACAAGTCCCAATTTAATGCACGCTGTTTTCTAGCTGTCTGATAGTTCGTAACAAAAAGAACGATAAGTAAAGCAGTAATGATCGCTAAAAAGATCATTTCTTGCACTAGAAAGAAATACACTAACGTTATAATTAAAGCAAACCTTACGACCTTGTCCATCCTTCTAGTATTCTTATCCCGAACACGTAGCATCCACCAATTTGCTGCTAAACTCCAAACTTTTATCACCAACAATACCACAAACAATAAACCAAATGACGAGTTCTCTGGAAAAACAGTCATATATAACGGTGCAACAGCAGCGATTGCTAATACAAATAAATAAAGCTGTGTCACAAAACTGTAGATTAAAGCTCTAATGAAGTATCCTGATAGTTGTGATTCTGCTGGAATCAAAAAGACGATATCTGCCCTCTTTAGCAATGTTTGAATCGGACTGTGTGCCGTAACCACACCTAGTACAACCGCAATCACCAAAGTAGACGGAAAGTAATCAGGAATATCCTCTAAAAACTGCTGGTAATATACAGACATTGCGCCGACAATAAACACCATGGCAATCGCAAGATGTCCTGTCAGTATATAACGCAAATATCTGCTTAATTCCTTCATATGTGCAGACAAACGTTCAACAAATAACCGATGGGAATTAAGCATATTGATCGGCTTCTTTCGTTAATTGAATATAAAGGTCATCTAACGTAGCTTGTGGACGGTCAAAGGACTTTCTTAATTCCTCCAACGTCCCTTTTGCACGAATGGTACCATCATGCAAAATAACAAAACGGTCACAGTATCGCTCTGCCGTTGCTAAAATATGTGTCGACATTAATACACCAGCACCTTGTTTTTTCATTTGATTCATTAATTGTAGATAGGATTGAATCCCAAGTGGATCTAATCCTACAAAAGGCTCGTCCACAATATATAAATCAGGCTCAACCAGAAATGCACACATAATCATCACCTTCTGTCTCATCCCTTTAGAAAAATGGATCGGAAACAATTTCAATTTCTTGTCTAATCGAAACTCTTTTAACAAAGGTGTGACACGTGCTTGATAAACCTCTTCAGGTATATCATACGCCTTAGCAGTTAAACGCAAGTGTTCTTCTAATGTTAATTCATCATACAAAACAGGCATTTCCGGAATATAAGAAAAATGTTGCCTGTAGCTTTCTGGTTCTTCCTGGAATGTCTTCCCTTTAATCGATACAGTTCCTTTTTTAGCTTGCATTAAGCCAATTACATGCTTAATCGTCGTACTTTTTCCCGCTCCGTTTAATCCGATCAATCCAACAATTTCATTTGGTTTCACATCAAACGAAATACCATGCAGTACATTTTTATGTGTGTATCCACCTTCAAGATCTTTTATATGTAACAAAGGCTCCATCTATTCAACGTCCTTTCTTTTTCACTTCCTTATACGTATTTCCATTTCCTAATCATTATACCAAATTTTATTTGTATAAAGAAAAAATTTCAGTACAAGCTATGAAAGAAGGGGAAAAGAAAAAGTGTTATATCGATCCTTTCAACAATTAAAAATCATTGTTTCTAAATTTGATTATCACATACTTTATCCGAAAGAATCTTCCCCGGTTCAAGGTTAAAGTTCTCCCCTTCATGCAGGATGTGCTATGAAACGATATGTCGTTTTGTAGCATTCCTGCTATTTTTTTACCCATTAGCATTTTAAAGAATCATGAAAATAATGTATAATATGAAGAAAGAATATAGCATTGAAAAACAGACTTGATTTTAGTGCTAAAGATCTAGACACATCGTATAAGGTTATTGCATAATGAGGAAAAGACTTGTAAATTGAAGGAGCGAACGATATGGAAACGCATGATGATTGTATTTTTTGCAAAATTGTAGCAGGTGACATCCCTTCGGCAAAAGTCTATGAGGACGAAGATGTTTACGCATTCCTTGACATTAGTCAAGTGACGAAAGGGCATACGTTAGTCATACCTAAACAACATACTAAAAACATATATGAAACAGATGAGACAATCGCTGCAAAACTGTTTGCACGTATACCGCAAATTGCAAATGCATTAAAAGAAACATTTCAACCTGCAGGAATAAATATATTAAATAATAACGAGGAAGCGGCTGGCCAATCTGTGTTCCATTTACATATACATCTCATTCCTCGTTATGATGAATCAGATGGCTTTAAGCCTAATTGGATCACACATGAAGATCAATACGATTTAGCTGATCTTGCCTCTCAAATATCAACAAACCTTTAATTTTTTTTAAAATATGGTTTGATTATGAACGAAAAAGAGAATGTTATATATATGAAAGGAGTGTTCGGAATGATTAACAGCAAGTCATTATTAATCGGCTTTTTAGCTGGAGGATTAGTAAGCGCTGCTGCTACACTATTAAGTACACCAAAAGCAGGAAAAGAATTACGAACTGACGTTAGAGAAAAGAGCGATGAGGCTATACGCTATATCAACCATTTAAGAACAGAAGGTGTCGACATAAAAGAACAGATTACCAAAACATCAAAAGAGGGTGCAGCGTTAATTAAAGATCTTTCCGCAGATGTGAAAGAATCGATTGAATCATGGAAGAAAACCGTCGAACCACATCAAAAAAATATACAGAAATATTTAACGCAAATTGAAGAAAGCTTAAAAGAACTGGAAGACAAGACAAATGCACGATCAGATAGTTAATTAGAAAGGGCTGGCTGCTTGCCAGCTCTTTTTTCATGCCTTGCGCTAAAATGCTTATCAAAATTTTACATAAAACCTATTGATTTTTCATAGAAAACATACTATAGTCATGTAGTGTTATTTTAAAAGAGTTGATTTTAGAAAAGGGGTGATCCTGGTGAACTGTTGGGATTCCATCAATGTAACCAAAAAACTTGGTTTTTATCGAAGCCTTATTTTATCTTTATTATTTGGACTATTATCTTTTATCTTTTTGTATTTACCATTTACATTGATTCATGAAGATGTTGTAGTAAAAGACCATGGTCTAATCCCAGTGGTATTTGGAGTAGCACTATTACCCTTGCTACACAAAGCATTACGAATTTTACCGTTAATATTCACCAATAAAAACTTGCGAATTAAATGGACATTAGAGAAGAGATTCATCCCTAATTTCCATGTAAAAAATCATACAAAAACAACCAAACCGACATTCTTTTTTGCTTTGTTGACACCAACATTAATGATCACAGTTCCTTGTATCATTGGCAGTTATTTTGTTCCTGCCTATTATCCTTATTTTCTGCTAATTGGTGCAATTAATTTAAGTTTATCTTATGTTGATTTTCTATATATTCGTCATTTATGGAAAGCACCGAAAAAATGTTTAATATCTAATGAAGAACAAGGCTATGATATTTTAATACCACGTTAAACCCGTTTCGATATAAGACGAAGCGGTTTTTTTTATCTCCGATCCTTTATGATTCAGGCACGTGCATGATATAATACCTTTATACATATTTTTCAATTTATAATAAGACATACTGTTCAAATCTTTAATTTTTTGTTAAAGTAATGACATGAGAATAAGGAGGTAAGCTTGATGCTGTATGTTTTTGTCATTTTTGCTTTTTTTATATTATTTATATTCAATTCTTTAACAATGAGACTTTGCTTACAAACTGAAATGTCGCAGGAAAAGCAACCAAATGTTTTCCGAACTATTAATATTTTAATTACCATTTTACTTGTATCTTCATATGTCGAAGTTATATATATTTAATGAAAAATGAGTAAAAAAAATGTAATCTTCATTTTTCTTGTTATTTTTAATGAGAAATGTGTTATATTATTGCAAGAGTTAAAAAATAGCTTTAGTAAATAGTAGGAGTGTAGGTAGAATGAAAAAATTAGCAATCACTGCAACATTTGCAGCAAGCGTTATCGCACTTTCCGCGTGTTCTTCAGATGATTCTGAAACAGTTGTGGAAACAGGATCGGGTAATATTTCGAAAGAAGCATTTTATGAGGAATTGGTAGCATCCCCTTCTGGTGGACAAGTTCTCCAACAAATGGTGCTTGAAACAATTCTAGAAGATAAATATGAAGTATCCGATGAAGAAATTGATAAAGAAGTCGAACGCGTGAAAGAACAATACGGAGAAGATCAATTTGAAATGGTCTTAAACCAAAATGGTATTGAAGATGAAGATGCTTTCCGTGAACAGTTGCGAGTAAGTTTACTTCAAGAAAAAGCAGCAACTGAAGATGTCGAAGTTACTGACGAAGAAATTCAACAACGTTATGACAGAATGCAAACAAACCTCGTTGCTAGCCATATTCTTGTTGGCGATGAAGAGACTGCCAATGAAGTCATTGACAAATTAAACGATGGCGAAGACTTTGCAGAATTAGCTGAAGAGTATTCTACAGACCCTGGCAGTAAAGATAACGGTGGTGACTTAGGAGAATTTGGAGTTGGCCAAATGGTTCCTGAATTTGAAGACGCTGCATACAATCTTGAAATTGACGAAATCAGTGAACCTGTTCAAACTTCAAACGGCTTCCATGTTATTAAAGTGACAGATCGTGTAGAAGTAGAAGATGTGGAACCTTTAGAAGATGTAGAAGATCAATTAAGAAGAGAAATTGCTTCCACTAAAATTGATCAAGCAGCACTACAAACGAAAATTCAAGATCTAATGAAAGATGCTAATATCGATGTAAAGATCGATCAATACAAAGATATGTTTACATTTGAAGAACCAGCTGCAGAAGAACCTGCTACTGATGAAACAACTGAAGATGAAGCTACAGAAGAGGAAACGTCTGAAGAAGAATCAGCAGATAGCGAAGAAGCTTCTGAAGAAGAAACTGAATAAGAACAAACACAGCCCCTATCTTCCATTAAGTGAGAAGATAGGGGCTTTTATGTTATTCTAATATTAAGTTGAAAAAGATGAGGAAGTGATAAATAATGAGTAGCCTGAAATATTTTTATGACATGATTACAATTGATTATGAGCTTCAAGATCAACAAAAAGAAAACCTTGCGACCAATTTCCCTGCACCTTCGTTACCAGAAACGATAAAGGGTGTACATTTAAATACGTTAACAAAAGGGACAGCCGTTTCAGCTCGGGTATTGTTAAATGAATTCGAAGTTAGAAAGACGAAAACAAACAAATCCTTCTTAAAAGTGACATTCAGTGATCAATCAGGAAACATTTCCGCAAAAATGTGGGATAACAATGGCGAAGTTGAGGCAATGCTTCCGATTTTAGAACAAAAAGGTGTCTTTGATATCCGCGGTCAAGTTGATGAATTTAATGGCTTTAAAAGTGTTACCGTATATGAAATGACTCCATGTACGGAAGATATCGATCCGTTTACACTACTAGCTTATACGCAGCAAGATATTGAAGCATTACGTGATGAACTGTTCGCCTACCTTTATGAATTGCAGCAACCATATCAAGAGATCGCCATTAAAGCGATGGAACAGCTATGGGAAGGATTTCGTATTAGTCCTGCTGCCAAAGGATTCCACCACCATTATTTAGGCGGGCTACTGAAACATACTGTAGGTCTGATGCGTTTTTGCAGATACATAACGATTCAATCAGATAATCCATTCCGTGCCGTGATGCAATTAATCAATAAAATAGAAACGGAGTATAAATTAGAAATTTGGAACTCTTTAAAAGATGACGATGCCAGACCGGCATATGTATGGAAAGACAGTATTGACCATCTCTATCACATGGTACAAGGAATGGCTGAATATAAATATGACAGTATCAATTATGATGCACTGATAACCAGTATTTTGTTCCACGACATAGGTAAACTAGCAGAATATGATTATGCCGGGAAGTCATTTGATATTTTCCACTTTTTATTCCCTACCGGTGAATTTAAGGAGTCAAACCGTAAACAAGCTGGTATTGCCATGGACCCATTAGGGGTAACCATCGGTCATATTCCATATGGTGTCATGTTATTATCTAAAGTGATTGAGCACCATAACATTGCGGTCACAATGGAGGATATCCACTTGATGTCTCACTGCATCCTTTGCCACCATGGCTTACCTGAATGGGGAAGCGCCGTTCGTAAACCTAGTAATCTAGAAGGCTATATCATTCACATTGTTGACTATTTAGATAGTCGTTATGAGAATACAGAAACAGATGAGGAGAAATAATAACACTAGCTTAAACATATGCACAGCAACATATAGCAAAAGAGAACGAAATGGCTTGTTCCGCCCTCTTTCATGATTTTTCAGTAGATGTTACGAAATTATTTTCTATTTAAATGGTTAGTGGAAAAAACATCCATTTTCAAACATTTTTGAATGTATTTATGTTATAATTCATTTACTCACATTTGAACTACCCCCACTTAACCTCCTTTCAGGATGTTTG